>JAHEMG010000182.1 GCA_024643755.1 Flavobacteriales bacterium
TCGAGCACCATCGCCACGCGATCGCCTTTCTCCAACCCCATTTCCATCAGCCATGAGCCAATCTGAGCCACAGCATCTAACACATCTTGGTAGGTGTATTTTTCCCAAACACCTTTTTCTTTGGCGAACATGACCGGATAATCCAACGAGTGGATTTTGGTGGCCGCGTTTACATAAAATTCGTGAAGAGATTTAAAATCGGGTTCAGGTTTTTGTATTCCTTGAGACATAGTTGTTTTCTTTCTATCGATAAAAAGCAAATATGTCCGAAAATTGTGTGATTCCCAAGCACTTTGCAAAAAATCAATGTGCTTGAAAACGGTTGGCAAAAATCGCCTTAAACCGCCTCGGCCTCCACGGCAACCACTTCGGGCACCATGCGCTTCAACAAGTTCTCAATACCGGCCTTTAAGGTCATGGTACTGCTAGGACAACCACTGCAACTCCCTTTCATCTGTACCGTAACAACGCCATCCACAAAACTCTTGAAATCAATGGCACCACCATCCATTTCAACGGCAGGACGCACGTGATCTTCCAACAGCTGACGGATCTTCCGTTCTATCTCCGTTTCTTGCTCTGGCGTTAATTGGGTCTTGGGCGATACGATTTCTTTGCCTTGTTCAATCCATTCGGTGAAGAAGTTGCGCAAATCAGGAATCAAATCAAACCATTCGTAGTCCTCGTTCTTGGTAATGCTCACAAAATTGTTCATGATGAACACCCCTTTCACAAAAGGCATCTCAAACAAGGCCTTCACCAACGCACCACCCTCTTCTGCCTTTTCGGCATTTCTAAAATCGGCACTATCATTTGGCAACAACATTTTGTTGGCAACAAACTTCATGCTCTCGGGGTTGGGCGTAGCTTCCGCGTAAATGGTGACGATATCGTTCAAGCTTTTTTCCATGACACCACAAAATTAACAAAACTTTCGCCGAATTTCCCACCTTATTTAGATTGTTTCTAAAACAAATTTCAAGCACTTACCGCATCTTTGTAAATCACCCCAAAAATTTCATTCCATCGCCATGAGTAAAGCCAAAACCACCTTTTTCTGCAAGTCCTGCGGATTCGAAAGTCCCAAATGGATCGGCAAATGTCCGGGCTGCAACGAATGGAATACCTTCATCGAAGAAATCAAACCCACCAAGCAAACCACCGCATGGAAAAAAAGCGGTCGCAAAATCGCCGAACCCAAAGCGATGCGCGCCATCGAAGCCAGTGAAACTGCTCGTTTGATTCTGCCAGACGATGAACTCAACCTCGTCCTTGGAGGTGGCCTGGTGCCCGGTGCCGTTGTTTTACTGGGTGGAGAACCCGGTATCGGAAAAAGTACGTTGCTGCTGCAAATCGCCCTGCAAACCACAGCAAAAACCCTTTACGTCTCCGGCGAAGAAAGTGAAACACAAATCAAACTTCGCGCCGAACGCCTAGGACTTGGCAACAGTGATTGTGAAGTCCTCACCGAAACCCTCCTTGAAAACATCAAAACGGTACTCGATAACGATACGCCAGAATTGCTGATCATCGACTCGATACAGACTTTATACAGCGACCAACTGGATGCCACCCCAGGCAGTGTATCGCAAATCCGTGAATGTGCAGGACAATTGTTACAATTCGCCAAAGAACACGATGTACCTGTGTTTTTGGTGGGTCATATCACCAAAGATGGCAACTTGGCAGGACCGAAAATCTTGGAACACATGGTGGACACCGTATTGCAATTTGAAGGAGACCGACACCATGCCTATCGCATCATTCGCACCCTGAAAAATCGTTTTGGCAGCACCCAAGAATTGGGCATTTACGAAATGCATGGCGGCGGATTGAAAGGCGTAAAAAACCCCTCAGAAATTTGGCTCGCACAGCGAGAGGAAGTCCTATCGGGCATTGGCATCGCCGCCGTTTTGGAAGGTGTTCGTCCGCTCCTGCTCGAAACCCAAGCCCTGGTTAGCACTGCCGTTTATGGCACCCCTCAGCGATCCGCAACGGGATACGACCTCAGACGGTTAAACATGTTGCTTGCCGTTTTGGAAAAGCGATGTGGATTCAAACTGGGGCAGCAAGATGTATTCGTGAATT
>JAHEMG010000005.1 GCA_024643755.1 Flavobacteriales bacterium
TGTTTGAGATCACTGAGCAATCGAATCGCGGTTTCTGTGGCCGTTCCAACCAAATTCGCTAAATCTTCCCTGCTGATCTTCAGATCGATGGTTTTACCATCCGCCTCAAACCCGTAGGTCTCTTTGATAAACAACAAGGCCTCCGCCAATCGCTCGCGTACAGGTTTTTGTGCAAAATGGGTGATACTAACCTCGGCCTTACGCAAATCGTCGCTCAAAAGTTTCATGATCTCCATCGACAAAACGCCATCCTTCTGAAGGACCGCCATAAAGAGTTCCTTTGGAATAAAACAGATTCCTGCCTCTTCCAACACCACTGCCGAAGCACTGTATTTATCGCCACTCAACAACGCGCGATAACCCATCAAATCGCCCGGTTTGATCAATCGCAGAATTTGCTCCTTACCATCTTCTCCAACCTTCACCAACTTAATCTTTCCGCGGTTAACACAGAAAATCCCCAACGGTCGCGAACCCTCATGAAAAATTACCTGACCTTTCTTGTAGGGCGTGCAGATTTTCTCCTCGCTAATCTGCGCCATGGTATCATTCTCTACTTTGCAAAAAACCGAAGTAAATCGCTTTTTGCAATTTGCACAATCAACAGCATCATGATGAAACGACATAGACTTTTGTTTTAGGGTTCTATCTTCAAATGTATTGAAATTCCCTATAAAACAAGCACCTTACTTTGGATGACAACAACTTCCTTGGTGGGTGTTTATTTGAACCTTGGGCGATAAGTAAGGAATCCCCAAATTCAAGCCCCTCAGCAGGAAAATCAAAGCCATCACCAACAACCACCAGGGCAACCATTTAGACCACGCTTTCCTAACCGACTGACCAATCTTATGTCCCACCAACCCCAACACAAACAAACTGGGAATGGTCCCTAAACCGAACCCTGCCATCAATAGTACACTGCCTTGGGTAGAACCCTGTCCTACCGCAGCCATCATCGCCCCATACACCAAACCACAGGGCAGCAATCCGTTTGCCATCCCTGCCGCAAATCGCCAACCCCCATGGGTGCCGCGCATCGCCCGAGAAAAAAATTGCATCACGCCCTGTTTGAAGCCCGTTTTCCCAGAAGCTTGATCACCCTGTGCACCTCCAAACAATGGCTGTCCCCAACGTTGATACACCCACATCGCCAAGAAAACCAAACCGATCACTGTGCTAAATTCAGACTGAAACGCACGAATATCCACCACTTGAAACATCAATCCTGCCAGCAAACCCAACAGCGCATAGGTAAGGGTTCTACCCAAATGATAGATCAATGTTCCCAGCCAACCTGTTGGCATCATCAATACCAGCGGACCACACATGCCCACGCAATGCAGGCTACCCGCCATTCCCAACACCAACCCAGCGATCAAAGATCCGTTCATGCCCTTATTTGTCGAAATTCAACTCTGCATAATAAGCCTGCCCCTGCTGCAACCACTGCACTTTGAATACGTATTTCCCCTTTTCCAAGCCAGACAAGGGCAAATTCCATTCTCCCGAAGTAGTTTCATGCAAATCCATTCGCTGATCACGCCCCTTATCCGCTGCACAATAGGCCAACAATGTGCCACTCACTGCCTGCCCAGATGCCCCAGGAATCCGCAGAATAAACTGACCCGCGTTCACCGCCACCACTGGTTGAGCACCGGCATTGATTGCCCGCTGAGCCGCATCAATTTGCCCCTGAAATTTCAATTCTTGCTGATAGTAATCATCCACCACCAGATCCAATTTCTGCTGCTTACTCTGAAACACCAAATACAGCATTCCAGCAACAAACAATACATACACCATCACAATGCCTTTTCCCCAGTTCCAATTCAATCGATTTTTCATAGTAACCTATTTTTATTTTGCCACGGGAGCCAAAAACACAGTTTTCTCAGATTGCAATAGTTGATCCCCGTGATACAGTCCCAATTGCAATTTTTGCTGTCGCTCTTTAACCGCATTTTGTTTCATTATGATATACCCAGTCAACCTCACCATACCCTCTCTGGGCAGACGTATGAAACTATCCTTATTTCCTACCCATTCCAGGTGAGCATCTGCCCCCAATACCCGTACATGAAGCCGATCGTAGTTGTTGTGACTTTTGTTCAAAAACATCACATTGTACAAATTGGTCACCGTTCCATCCTCACGCTCCTGATACAGCAATCCGGCAACCTTTCGCACTTCCATATCCACAGAACTCCGAGAAATCAAAATCACCAACCAACCCGCCAACAACACCAGCAACACCGCGATGTACGCCTTCAATCTAGGCGTAATCACAAAGGGTTTGCCATCGGCGATGGTTGCCTCCGATGCATATCGAATCAACCCACGGGGCTTTTGCATTTTGTCCATCATGAAATCACACGCATCAATACAAGCTGTACAGTTGGTGCAATCGAGCTGTGTGCCGTTGCGGATGTCGATGCCTGTTGGACAAACATGCACACACAAGTTACAATCCACACAATCACCGCCTTTGCGTTCGGCGCCTTTGCGATTTTTTTCCCTTGGCTCACCGCGCACGTAATCGTAAGCCACCACCACAGAATGACGGTCGAGCAGCACGCCTTGCAATCGTCCGTATGGACAAACAACGGTACATACTTGTTCGCGGAAACGCAGATACACCATGAAGAAAACGAAAGAGAAGACCAGCATCGCCAAGAAACCTTTCACATGCATCCCCCAGGGATCCGAAATGATGGTTTCGAGTTCATCCATGCCAATCACATAGGCCAAAAAGGTGTTTCCTATCAAGAATGAAACCACATAGAACACCACCCATTTGGTGAGTCTTTTACGGATCTTTTCGGCATTCCAAGGCATACGCTGCAGGGCCTGCTGCTTGGGGGCATCGCCATCGATCCAATACTCAATTTTGCGAAAGACCATTTCCATGAATACCGTTTGCGGACAAGCCCATCCGCAGAACAACCGTCCGAAAGCCACCGTAAAAACGATGATAAATACCACAAACAGTATCATGGTGATGCCAAACAGATAGAAATCTTGACTCCAGAAAACGAAACCGAACACCACGAACTTTCGCTCAATGATGTTCAGCAACAAGAATGGCTCGCCTTTGTATTTAAGGAAGGGCAACCCAAAAAAGAGGATCAGGTACAGATAGGTAAGCAGGGTTCGGGCGCTATAAAACCTACCGCGGGGCTTGTAGGCAAACACCCATTTGCGCTTGCCTTGCTCATCGATGGTGGCGGCCCGATCCCTAAAAGAGTCGTGTTCGTCAGGAACTTCCATTTTTCTTACAACTTACTCACGGTCACTGTACCTGCCGCAGAAGAATCTGCTGGCGCTGCGCTATCTTCTTTATATTCAGTACCTTGTGGTGCTTTTGGATTGGGAGGATTACTGCCTTGCAACGACCGAACAAACGTAGCCACTGCGGCAATTTGCTTGGGCGACAAGGTCTGTCCCCAAGGAATCATCCCCTTCTCCTGAACCCCATTCTTGATGGTTTTGAAGATGTCTTTGATGTTTCCACCATGAATCCAATATACATCAGTGAGGTTTGGTCCGATAGAAGCCCCTTGTGCTTGCTCGCCGTGACAACTTTTGCAGTTTTGGGCAAAGATTTCTTTTCCATCTGCGATGAGTGCCGCATCCGCTTTGTATTCTATGGTGTTTTCATCCACTTTATTGGCCATGGTAGCCATGGTGGCGGCGAGTTCTTTTTCAGCTTGTACCGTAGCGATTTTCAATTCTTCTACTTGCAATGGTGCCGAACCTGATACATGATAGCGATAAATGTAGACCCCGGCAAAAATGATTGTGCAGTAGAAGCCATACAACCACCAAGGCGGCAGGGCATTATCAAGTTCTTTGATACCATCATAGTCGTGATCCAACTGAACGTCTTTTTCATGATCGATATCCACTGATTTGTTGAAGCGATCCCACCAGGCGTTGGTTTTAGATGCGCCTTGGGCAGCTATTTTCTCTTTGGCCGGAATCAGCAAGGTTTTCAACCAGTAAGCAAAATAGGCAATCACCAACAGTTCAAAGAAGATCACGCCCAATATCAAGAAATTGAGTCGATCCCCGGTGATTGTCCAATCGATAGGCAGTGGTGCTGCTGCGGCGGCATCCGCCGCAGCATCAGCGTCTTGGGCCGACACTAGCGTTGGAAAGCCAAAGGCCAACAACAGTAAAACAACCGACTTAACAATGGGCACAACATAGCTTGGCAGTGCATTGGGGTCTTCTGTTATAGAATCCGCTTTTTGGACGGCTGATTTCTCAGAAAAATTCAATACCCCGCCATTTTTCACTTTCATGATGGCGATTCTCATCAGTAACGACCCTAAAACCAATGCCACCACCGCCAATGCAATGGCCGTTAATGCCAGCACCCAGGGCACCATATCCGCACCCGACATCATGGTTGTGGTGGGGGCAGCAGCCGCTGTCGCGGCTGCCCCGGCTGCATCCGCAGCCGGAGCGGCTCCCGCCGCTTGCCCCCACAATGGAGATACTCCCAGCACCGCCAATACAGACAGTGCCATAACCTTATTCAAAAAATTAACATTCTTTTTCATCGCCTAAAGGAATTTGTTTCGCTTGATTGATATATTGTTTGCTTGCTTTCATCGCGTACACCAACACCACCGCAAAAATTGCCGTGAAGATGAACAAGGACACCATCGGAAATACCCGCACATCCTGAATCGTTTTGAGATAGTTGATGAATTTCATTTGTCTTTTTCTTTACTTATTGAACCATTAATGAATTGGCTTAGCATCAGCAGGTACCGCCTTGATATCTGTTCCAATGCGCTGTAAATAGGCAATCAAAGCCACCATCTTGGTATAGGTCAAATCCTTCACCCCCTCAAATTCCATGATCTGCTGGATCTCCTTCTCCTTCACCAAATCCGCAGCGATTGCCTTGGCCTGAATCTCCAAATCGCCATTCGCCCTATTGTGATACCCGTTCTCATAAGGCACACCCAAAGTCTGCATGCCTTTAATCATCTTCGGCGTACGCATGATGTCGATACCGGTTGTCAGCAACCAAGTATACCTGGGCATAATACTCTTTGGACTGGTACTGGTTGGCTGATACATGTGGTTGAAATGCCATGAATTGGGATATTTACCACCTACGCGGGCCAAATCCGGACCCGTGCGCTTACTGCCCCACTGAAATGGGTGATCGTACACAAATTCTCCCGCCTTTGAATACTCACCATAACGCACAACCTCGTCGCGGAAAGGCCTTACCATCTGTGAGTGACAGGTGTAACAACCTTCAGAAATATAGATATCCCTGCCATGCAACTCCAAAGGAGAATAGGGCTTTACAGATGAAATCGTAGGAATGTTCTCCTTCACCAAAAAAGTAGGAATCATTTCAATCGCACCGCCGATGGCCACCATCACCAAACTCCAAAACAACATTTGCAAAGGCTTCCGCTCAATAAAGCGATGCCAGTGCTCCCCTTTGTGAGCCTCTACCTTCACCAAAGCAGGCGCTTCTGCCTCTTCGTTGGCTTGGAAATTCCCTTTGGCAACGGTCTTCCAAATATTGATCACCATCAATATCGCACCCGACAAATACAACAACCCACCCAAACTGCGCAACATGTACATCGGTGCAATCATATTCACCGTATCCAAGAAACTGTATTGCAACACACCTTCAGGAGTAAAGGTCTTCCAGTTCAACGCCTGGGTAAATCCAGCCCAATACATAGGCACTGCGTAAAATACAATCCCCAAAGTACCCAACCAAAAGTGCGCATTGGCCAATGACTTACTATACAATTCAGTGCGCCACATACGCGGTATCAGCCAATACAAAACCGCAAAAGTCAAAAACCCATTCCATCCCAATGCCCCAACGTGCACGTGGGCGATGGTCCAATCGCTAAAGTGCGAAATCGCATTCACGTTCTTCAAGCTCAACATCGGACCTTCAAAAGTGGCCATACCATAGGCGGTAATCGCAACCACCATGAATTTCAATACCGCATCCTCGCGAACCCGATCCCAAGCACCGCGCAAAGTCAACAAACCATTGATCATACCGCCCCAACTTGGTGCAATCAACATCACAGAGAATACCACACCCAAACTCTGAGCCCAATCAGGCAAAGCAGTATATAACAAGTGGTGAGGACCTGCCCAGATGTAAATGAAAATCAAAGCCCAGAAGTGGATGATCGACAATCGATATGAATATACTGGACGATTTGCGGCCTTTGGCAAGAAGTAATACATCAATCCCAAATAGGGCGTGGTCAAGAAAAAGGCCACCGCATTATGTCCATACCACCACTGCACCAACGCATCCTGAACACCCGCATACCAACTGTAGCTCTTCATGAACTCAATCGGCAACTCAATGCTGTTTACAATGTGCAACATGGCCACAGTCACCCAAGTGGCGATGTAAAACCAAATCGCCACATACAAATGCCCTTCCCTGCGCTTCAATATCGTACCGAACATGTTCACCCCAAACACCACCCAAATCAACGTGATTGCGATGTCTAAAGGCCATTCCAATTCAGCGTATTCCTTGCCCGTAGTGTAGCCCATCCAGAGCGACAACGCCCCAAAAACGATGATCAACTGCCAACCCCAAAAGTGGATCTTACTCAGCAAATCACTGAACAAACGCGCCTTCACCAAACGCTGCAAGGAATAATACACACCCATGAAAATTCCATTGCCCACAAATGCAAAAATCACCGCGTTGGTGTGAACCGGACGCATACGTCCGAAAGTCGTTGGTGCCCAATCGAAATTCAACGCAGGAAATGCCAATTGCAACGCAATCAACAGCCCCGCCAAAAATCCAACGACCCCCCAAACAATGGTGGCCATCGCAAACCACTTAACAATCTTGTTGTCGTACGAAAAACGTTCTAGCTGCATAAAGTTTACTATTATTTGTTATTGATATTTTTGTCTTTTCTGGGCGATGTGTCGTGCAAAATCCTAAATCCACTGGCCTCCAAATCATCAAACTGCCCTTTCTTCACACTCCATAAATAGGCAACCAAAAAGCCGCCCGCCACGCAGATACTGCAAATCATGAGAAGAATAACCACTGACATCGTTCCGGTATTTTATGTAGTCAAAGTGACAAATTATTTGCGGCGACCACAATGACTTACCTCAAGGGTGAATGTGATAATTATCATGTTTTGAAATCTATCCTTTCAACCCCTCCCTGAACCCACCCCACTGGGTTGCCAGCCAAGTGTACAAAACGATACTGATAGAGCTCACAGGCATTAATATGGCGGCAATCATCGGATTCAAATCGCCCCGAACCGCAAAACTCAACCCTACAACATTATAGGCAATACTCACCGCGAAACTCCACCATATCACCCGCTTTCCGCGCTTTACCATACGCCACAATGCATGCAACTTGGGCAGAGAGTCACCCATCAAAATGGCATCGCAACCCGGCGAAAAATACCCCATGTCCTCAGACACCGCAATGCCAAAGCCCGCCTCCATCAACGCCCCAGCATCATTCAAACCATCGCCCACCATCATCACATTGTTACCATTCGCCTGCTGCGACGCTACAAATGCCTGTTTTTCATGCGGCTTCTGCTGAAAATACATGGTAGCCCCAGCAGGTAAAATTGTTTCCAAAACACCTCGCTCCCGCGCATTATCCCCACTCAACACAAATACATCACCAACCAATTGCCAATGGCTCAACATGGGTTTTAACCCCTCCCTGTAAGCACTCACCAACACAAACCGCCCCACCACTTCCTTGCCAACCGCTACCCAAATCTCCGAACTGCCCTGCGCCAAACCCGTCGCCCCCGCCTCGATCGCTGGCGTAACCAAACTCCCGGCCTCCGACACCGAATACCCCTCGCTCAAACCCACAAAACCGCGATGCCCCAATCGATATTCCACCCCATCAACCAATCCCTCAACGCCACTGCCCACGAAATTACGCACGCCGACAATAGGGACTTTCGGACGGTCAAGCCACTGTCCTACCCGCCTCGCATACGGATGCACACTCTCCGATGCCAAAGCGCCTATCGCATCCCACACCGAAGAATCCAACGCCCTTCCCTCAAAAGTGATTTTGGGCTTTCCACTGTGGGTCAATGTGCCCGTTTTATCAAAAATGGCAACTGTGGTTTTCCGCCACGACTCCAAAGCCGCTGCTCCCCTCACATACAATCCATTTTTCGCCAATAACGTGAGTAAATGTCCGTGCGTAAACGTCACCGATAATAACAACGCACAGGGGCAGGCCACAATCAATACGGAGGTCACCGCCGTCCAAACCTTGGTTGGATCCATCACAGTCCAATAGATTGCCGCAGAAATCGCCACCAAGAATAAGGCCACCGTAAACCATTGGCTGGCGCGATGGACGTAGTTATTTTCTACACCCGCTTTCACATCATCCGACTTCTGTTTCGACTTATTCCATAGTGATACCAAGTACCCTTGCGACATGGATTTCTCAGCAATCACTCGGATACTCCCCGCCAATTGCCGTCCACCCGCATACAACCAATCGCCCGCCTTCACTGAAACCGGCTTACTCTCTCCCGTCACAAAACTGTAATCGATGTGTGCTTCACCATAGGCCAACCGCGCATCCACCGGAATTAGCTCCTGGTTGTGGATGATTAACTCATCGCCTTGTTGTACTTCGGTTAGGGGCAAACTTATCGCTCGGCCCTCTTTCCATACCGATGCACTTAAAGGGAAATAAGATGTATAATCGCGATCAAAGGAGATCCTTTGGTAGGTTTTGTCTTGCAGATATCGCCCCAACAACATGAAAAACACGATGCCACTGAGCGAGTCGAAATAGCCGGGACCCAGGTGATTCGCCACTTCATACACGCTCCTACCCAATGTGATCAGCATCGCCAACACGATGGGTAAATCAATGGTGAGATAACGCTTCTTCAAACCACCCCATGCCAATTGATAAAATTCTTGTGCGCTATAAAGCATCACAGGCACAATCAACATCAAGTTTAATAAGGTAAAGTACGATTTCAAGCCATCGAGATCTTCACTACCCCATTCAAAGTACTCGGGAAAACTCAACAGCATGATGTTGCCAAAACAAAAGCCCGCTACCCCCAAACGATACAAGCGCTGCTTAGACTCACCGCCCACTAAACGGCCTTTTTCCGCAGATCCATCGGTGCGCAAATCACTCAAACTAAAATACGGCTCATAACCAATCCCTGCCAAAAACTGGGCGATTTCTCTGGGCGATTTCAGGGCCGGATCAAAGGATACAGTCAGTGTTTTTTTGGAGAATTGCAACTCCGCCGCTTTCACCCCATCCACCAATTTGTGCAAATTCTCTAACAGGTAAACACAAGAACTGCAGTGCACTTGGGGTAGGTAAAAGTTGATACGACATTCATCCGCTGACTGAAAAATATACAAACGCTGAACAATGTCACGGTTGTCGAGAAAGGCAAATTTGTGGGCCTGCTCTTTTGATGCAAACCCCAACCCCATCGCCTGATTACCCGCGGGGGTGTCGCTCAAATCATAATATTGGCACAAATCGTTTTGCTCAAGCAGCGCATATACTGACCGACAGCCATCGCAGCAAAAATCTTTTTCAGCATACTTAACCACACGACGCGTAACAGTGCCACAGTGATAACAAACATGGGATTCAGACACTACTTCCGACATGAATGCAAGTTGCAATCATTACACAACTCAAACCATGACGGCAAAAAGGAAGAAATATGATTTAAATCATAGTAACCAGAGCACCAAACCGCCATCGATAACCAAGCGATAGAGTCGGCCCCACCTGAAAATTCTCGGCCACAAAACCATGGTGGCGTAGATTGTCAGCAATAACGGAAAACCCCAAGATATCTGCGGAAGCACGACCCAAAAAGCGATCGACACTAAAACCAATACCAAACAGAGAACTCTGAGCCAAACGGCGGATAGCTGCAGCCATATGTTCTTTGATCCCGATGCTGCATCCTTGTCTTGCTCAAACCACTGCATGACCACAACATTCAGCCAAAAGACCATCAAACCCTGCCACCATCGCCCCGAATAGAGAAAATCAGGATTATCCCAAAACAAGGCACAATCAAAGGTGAAGGCAATAAAAAATGGTCCTAGCAGTGCGGCCCAACGTCCGTTCAAGCGATGCACCCACAAGTAACATATGCCTCCGATAATGGAAAATTGCAACGACTGTAACATCGAGATACCCAATCCATACCAATTTGGAAGGGAAAACAATCGCAATGAGGCAAGCAGAAACAACCCCAAAAATGGCAACAACCCCCAAAAAAGCACCCACAATACCTGCCAAGTGCGCATAGGGAAACTAAGAACATCCCAATGTATGACATCCCGAAAAAAATCGCCCGTATACATCCAAACGCAGGCGCACAACAACAAGAGATCCAACAACCGAAATTGGCCAAACGCATCGAAGAAATTGACGTCTCCAACATCCATCAATAGCAGCAATCGCAACAACAAGAAAACCGTGGCCACCAATGGGATACCCAGGGCCTGCGTAACAAAAAATGGCTTCCCTTCCGATGCACCAGCCTTTCGCAATGCCACCAGAAGTCCCTCAATCATGGTTAATTTTTTAAGGCAGTAATTTTCCCAATGTTTGGAATCGCCCTGCGCAAACTCTCCTCAATCCCCGCGGTCATGGTCATTTCGCTCATGCTACAAGTGCTGCAGGCACCGGTGAGTCGCAATACCACATCCAATTCACTGCTAATTTCCACCAACTCCACGTCACCGCCATCTGCATGTAAATACGGACGGATGGTTTCTAATACCTGTTCTACCTGGTTATCGATGGCGCTCATGATGAGCAAAAGTAATATTATTTTGTGATTTGCAACATACTCACTTGCTGAGCCAACGCGCTTGCCACCGGATAATACGGCAATAATTCGGGCGATGCTGCCGTGATATTTCCTTGATCGATATGCTGCATCAAGGCTGGGTTTAAGGGCAACTCACCCAAGAAGGGCACATTGTATTCCGCCGACAATGTTTGTCCGCCACCTTCACCAAACAAACGGTATTTTTTATCTGGCGCATCCTCTGGCGTGAAATAACTCATGTTCTCAACAACCCCCAAAATTCGCTTATTCACCGCTTCCATCGAGAACATACCCATCGCCCTGCGGGCATCGATCAAAGCCATTTCTTGTGGCGTTGTAACAATCACAACACCCGTGAGTGGCACATTCTGCACCAAACTCAATTGCACATCTCCAGTACCCGGGGGCAAATCAATGATCAAGTAATCCAAATCGCCCCAATCCGTGTCCTGTACAAACTGTCTAAATGCGCTTGAAACCATCGGACCTCTCCATACGATGGCTTGTCCGGGCGCCGTCATGAACCCAATACTCAACAACTTCAGTCCTTTCGCCTCAATGGGAATCATGATTTGCTTATCGCCTTTCATGTACATCTGTGGCGATTCAGAAACACCAAAAATGGTGGGAACACTGGGTCCGTAAATATCTGCATCCAACAACCCCACTTTCGCGCCCATGCCATGCAAGGAAAGCGCCAATGCTGCCGACAGCGTGCTCTTACCCACACCGCCTTTTCCAGAGGCAACGGCAATCACATGCTTCACCCCTGGCAACACTTCAGACATGGGAATACTGCCGCGAACGCGCGATGTGGTATTCACTGTTACTGCGATGTTGGGATCCACCATCATGCGAATGGCGGTTTTGCATGCGTTTACCATCATGTCTTTCATCGGACAGGCGGGCGTGGTCAATACCAAAGTGAAAGAGATTTCTTGACCAATGACCAAATCTTCAATCATGCCCAACGTCACCAAATCTTTTTTCAGATCGGGATCATCAACGTGCGAGAGCGCCTTTAGGACTGCTTCTTGGGTAATCATTTGAAGGAATCAACAATGCGTTTGAAAAATCGTTTTTCGAAGTTCCAGAAATAACGAAATTGACCAAAGCAAAAGCCGTAGGTAAGCAATAAAATGTTGTATACGGGCAGTATCAAGACGTAATAAACGACATCTACCCACCAGTCTTCACCCATATAGGGCTTAACAAATTTCTTGAGATACATCACCGTAAAACCAGTGAGGGCAAACACCAATAAGATGACCCACACCATCCAGGCTTTCTCTACATTCCAACGCTGTTTGAGACGATTTACAAAGCTCACCGAACAAAGGTACTCCATAATCTTCAGCCATCGAATTCGCATTACATTTAAATGACAAAATGCATCATTTTTTCGCTTATCGCGGGAAATACACAAATGTTTGGGCTTTAAATGGGAAATTTGCAGGATGGAAGAATCCAACATCGCCCCAAGTACGTCCGAAAAGTCAATTACGGCACAACCCACCCAACTCGTGTTGCTGCCCCTGCCCATCGGCGAACTCAGCTGGGGCTGGATGAACACCCCAAATTACATAGAGGCCATTCTGCCGATCAAACATTGGGTGGCAGAAGATGCCCGAACACTGAGGCGCTTCATCTCGAGCTTGAAATTGGGAATCGTTATCAACGAGTTGGACATTTTCGAGTTCAACATTCGCACGCCCCGACAAGAGCTGGAGAAATTCTTCAAAGACATCAAAGGCGCCACACATGTGGGTGTGGTTTCTGAGGCGGGGATGCCCTGCATCGCAGATCCCGGTGCGCTGGCCGTAAAATTGGCCCATCAGCGCGGTTGGGACATCAAACCCATCATGGGACCAAACAGCTTAATGTTGGCCTTGGCGGGCAGTGGATTGAGCGGCCAAACCTTCACTTTTCATGGTTACCCACCCATCAACGAAAATGAACTGAAACAACTCACCCTTTTGTTGCAAAACAAGGCCACCGATAAACACAGCCATTTGTTCATCGAAACCCCCTATCGCACAGACCGGTTGCTGCAGTTTTTTTGCAAGAATTTACCGAGCGATATGCTGCTTTGTATCGCCAGAGATCTGCATACCGAACAGGAATCCATCCGCACACTTACCATCGCCGAATGGAAGAAAAAAACCGACACTTTCGGCAAAAGTCCCTGCGTTTTTGTGGTAGGTCGTTGACACATTCCATAACCTTATTCACAAACGGAGAACAACTTATAACACAATTTTCATCAAGAGCTTGTTAAATTTGCATCAACACTATTTGTAGTCCATCATCATGAGAGATATTTTCGATAAACTGCATGAGCGCATGGGTCCTTTGGGCCAACACGCCGACGACGCACACGGTTACTACACCTTCCCTAAACTTGAAGGTCCGATCGGACCCCGCATGATCTTCAGGGGCAAAACACGTTTGAACTGGAGCTTGAACAATTATTTGGGCTTGGCAAACCACCCTGATGTAATGAAAGCCGATACCGATGCGGCCGCTCAATTTGGTATGGCCTACCCAATGGGGGCGCGTATGATGAGCGGAAACAGCAACTATCACGAACAATTAGAGCGCGATTTAGCCAGTTTCGTCCAAAAGCCCGATTGCATTTTGTTGAACTACGGTTACCAAGGTGTGTTGAGTGCGATTGATGCATTGGTTGACCGCCATGACGTAATTGTTTACGATGCAGAATCTCATGCCTGTATCATCGATGGGGTTCGTTTACACATGGGCAAGCGCTTTGTGTACAACCACAACAACATGGAGAGTTTGGAGCAGCAGCTCAAGCGTGCCACCAAATTGGTTGAAACCACCGGCGGTGCGATATTGGTGATCACTGAGGGTGTTTTCGGCATGACCGGCTCTCAGGGAAAACTGAAAGAAATCGTGGAATTGAAAAAGAAATTCAATTTCCGTTTGTTCGTTGACGATGCACATGGTTTCGGCACGATGGGCAAGACGGGTGCGGGTACTGCTGAAGAGCAAAACTGCACAGAAGGCGTAGACATCTACTTCTCAACGTTTGCAAAGTCGATGGCTGGCATCGGAGCATTTATCGCCTCTGAGCCCCATGTAATCAAATTCTTGCGCTACAACATGCGTTCACAGATTTATGCCAAAGCACTTCCAATGCCTTTGGTTGTGGGCTCAATCAAACGTTTGGAAATGATTCGCACGATGCCCGAATTGAAAGAGAAGTTGTGGACCATCACCAACGCATTGCAAAACGGACTAAAAGAAGCCGGTTTCAACATCGGTATCACCACTACCCCAGTTACCCCTGTGGTTTTGAACGGCACGATCCCAGAAGCCACCCACCTCACACACGATTTGCGTGAGAACTTCAACATCTTCTGCAGTATTGTGGTTTACCCTGTGGTACCCAAAGGCATGATCATCTTGCGTTTGATCCCCACCGCGGTACACAGCTTGGAGGATGTAAAAGAAACCATCGAAGCTTTTAAATCTATCAAAAACAAATTGGACTCTGGCGAATATCGCAAAGAAAAATTGGCCGAGTTCGCCTAATTTCGTTGCCGTAGTTAACGGCAGCGGAGTATGGAATTAAGAAAAAATATCTCGCAAGGGTCGTTTTGGTTCGCCATCACGACCCTTGTTGTTTTTAGCATCGCCAGGTGTCATCGATTGGCATCGAACGACAGGCAATTGGCGGCATCGGTGTGGAGCGACAGTGCGATGCAGTTGGACATGAACAACTACCAAAAGCAAACGCGTTACAATCGAAACAGAAAGCGATTTTACCCCAACAAAGGAAAAGAAGGTTTAGATGTATCGGGGGCCTATCAGCATTATCATCACCGCACACAAAAAAACCTTTCGCCCAAATTGGCGCTGGAGTTATTGTTGGCATTACGACAGACCAACGGCGCCAAACAAAGGGGAATGAACGCGGCCGATAGCCTGCGGCTCGGCCGCGAGTTGAGTGTCGGACTGAAACAGTCAAATCCATATGGTTCCAGGCCTCTGGCCTGGAACCATATGGATAGCACCCAGTGGGACGCCCTACCCGGCATCGGTCCGGCCACCGCCCGCAAAATCATCCGTTACAGAAACAAACTCGGCGGCTTCACACATGCACAACAATTACTCGAAATCCCCAAGATCGACACCCTACTTGCTACCCTTCTGGCAGAAACATTCTCCTACTCCCCCGCAGAAATAACAAAACTCAATCCAAACCCCAACTGGTCAACCCTTTACAAACACCCGTATGTTGGACCCGCCAAAGCCAAAATTCTGCACCCCTTCCTCGCACATCACCAACCCCTAACACGCCAAGATTGGAACCAAATCCAAGGACTAAATCGCGAGGAAAAAGAAAAAATCAGCCCCTACCTTTCGTTCACCGACTAAAAAAATCGTGCACCCATGAACTTGACAGGAAATGACATTTCTTAGGATTTTTCAAACCAAACCTTTTCTATCTTTGTTGAGCAATTATGGCAAGTTTTCAAGAGAGTGAAAGTGTGCAAATGGTACGTCAAACCGTACGTGATTTTGCCGAAAAAAACATCCGTCCTTACCTGATGGAATGGGACGAAGCCCAAACCTTCCCCGTGCATATCTTTAAAGCACTCGGTGAATTGGGCCTCATGGGTGTGTTGGTCCCCGAAAAATACAATGGTTCTGGACTCTCCTACTTTGAATACGCCGCAGGCATCGAAGAATTAGCCAAAGTATGTGGATCGGTTGGTTTGAGTATGGCCGCCCACAATAGCTTGTGTACAGGTCACATCCTTGCCTTCGCCAACGAAGAACAAAAAATGCGTTGGTTGCCTAAATTGGCCACCGCAGAATGGATTGGCGCTTGGGGTCTCACCGAAGCCAATACCGGATCCGACGCACTGCGCATGCAATGCACCGCAAAAAAAGACGGCGAATACTGGGTATTGAATGGATCAAAAAACTGGATCACTCATGGTATCACCGGCGATGTTGCTGTAGTCTTGGCCAGAACTGGCGAACTGCTCGACTCACGAGGTATCACCGCATTTGTTGTTGAGCGTGGCACCCCCGGATTCAAAGGCGGCAAAAAAGAAAATAAATTGGGCATGCGCGCCAGCGAAACTGCCGAAATGATCTTTGAAGATTGTCGCGTCCACGAAAGCCAAATCCTTGGCAATGTAGGCGACGGTTTCATACAAGCCATGAAAGTGTTAGACGGCGGTAGAATATCTATTGCAGCACTCTCATTGGGTATCGCAAAAGGCGCATTTGAAGCCAGTGTGAAATACGCACAAGAACGCGAGCAGTTCGGCAAACCCATCGCACAGTTTCAGGCAATTGCCTTCAAACTTGCCGATATGGCCACACGCATCGAAGCAGCAGAATTACTCACCCTTGAAGCCGCTGATCGTAAAAACAAAGGTCTCAGCATGACCAAAGAAGGTGCCATGGCCAAGTATTATGCCTCAGAAGTGAGCGTATATTGCGCCAACGAAGCCGTCCAAATCTTTGGTGGATACGGATTTACCAAAGATTTCCCAGTAGAAAAATTCTATCGCGATTGCAAACTTTGCACCATCGGAGAAGGCACCAGCGAAATCCAAAAACTGGTGATTTCAAGAAACATTCTGAAAGATTAAAATTACTTGTCAATTTGAAAAGAAAAACGTATTTTTGTAACCCAAAATAAAATTTAACATGCTTGTAATTAACGTAAAAGAAAACGATTCGCTCGAAAAAGCTTTGAAGAAGTTCAAGAAGAAGTTCGAAAAGACTGGTGTTGTAAAAGAACTTCGCGCTCGTCAAGCTTTCGAAAAGCCCTGCATCACCAAGCGTATGCAGAAAATTCGTGCGGCTTACAAACAGCAAATGCAAATCGCTGACGTAGAAGGATAATTCTACCCAGTCGCTAGATATTGAAGCCACCCTCGGGTGGCTTTTTTTGTTATGGATTATTCAGCACCCACCCTCACTTCCGTGGATGCAAAGCATGAATCTGCTTCAATTTCTCAAATGAGTTCTTGGTATACACCTGGGTGGCCGACAAATTCGCATGTCCCAAAATATCTTTGATCGCCAACAAATTGGCCCCGTTGTTCAACATGTGCGTCGCAAAACTATGCCGTAACACGTGAGGACTCGTCTTTGCCGCATGCGAAAACAATTTCAGATAGTGATTCACCAACCGATACACATATACTGGATAAAGCGGCTGTCCTTTGTCAGTCACAAACAAATACACATGCGCATGATCAGCCAACAACACCTTAAGCCAATCAACCATCTCAGGATGCATCGGAATGATGCGCTCCTTATTGCGCTTACCCAATACCCGCAGTGAATTCCGGTGAAAGTCGATATCGCCCACCTTCAACCCAATCAACTCACTCAATCGCATACCGGTGGTGTACAACATCAACAGCAACAATCGATCGCGCTCGCCATGCTCCACCTCATTCCAAGGAAACCGCGTAAACATCGCATGCAAATCCGCCGCAGGAATATCCTTCACCAACACCTTAGGCATTTTAGGCAACACAATCTTGCTCATTGGATCCACCTTCAACTCCCCCTGCTTGCGCAAATATTTAAACCAACCACGTACGCTGGACACTTTGCGATGTACCGACCTCGCCGTTAGTCCATTCTGCAACAACATCGCCATAAAGCCACGAATATGAATGGGCTTACAATCTGATAACTGTGCCACGTACTGCGTAGCCAAAAAATCAGTAAACTGCAGCAAATCGCCGCCGTAAGCAGATACAGTATGAACCGACATACGCTTGGTTTTGGCGATATAATCCAAAAACTGCAAACGCTGCGACTCAATCATGGCGCGAAAATTAATCGATGGTGGCCAGTACCTTTAGCTCAATTCCGATGGGCGTTGGCAAACAATTGATCTCCAATGTAGTTCTGCAAGGGGGATTTTCTCCAAAATACTCAGCCCACAAACGGTTGTAAATGGGGAAATCATCCTTCATGTTTGTCAAAAAGACGGTCACATCCACAATCCTATCCCAACTGCTTCCTGCATCTTCCAAGATCCAACGAACATTCTGAAACACACTCCTGCATTGCAACTCAATGTCGTAACTCACAATCTCTCCCGCTTCATTCAATTCTACTCCAGGGATTTTCTTGGTACCTTTTTCTCTTGGACCTACACCACTCAAAAACAACAAGTTTCCCACGCGCTTAGCATGGGGATACAAACCCACGGGTTCAGGGGCTTTTCCACTGTTAATGCTCTGATCAGACATACGACAAAGTTAACGCTTTGGGGTGGGTTTTGCGGCGGGTTTATTCGCAGGCGTCACTGGTTTTACCGGTGCGGGCTTAACTGGCTTTGGCTTAGCACGATGCCAAATTGGCGGCGTTGTATACACCACTGCGCCATAAGTACTTCCCTGAGCCACCATCTTACCAGCCACAATCATCCGCTTCATATTCGGCGTAAAAACTGCTTCGCGAGCCGTAGTAATCAAATTCTTCTGAACCGATACACATGCCCCCGTATTTACATCCCATACTCGAACCTCTCCGTCGTTACCAGTTGACACCAAATATTGATCGTTTCGAGAAAAACTCACTGAATTCACCTTCCAAGTATGTCCCAACATCGTCTTTAATGGCTTACCCGTTGCAATATCCCAAATCACCACCGACTTATCATTGCCTCCTGTCACCAACAATCGCTTGTTGTTTGACAAGGCCAAACAATTGACCGGCATGGTGTGAACACCCACAAATCGCTGATACACACGACCCGTAAAATCAATAGATTCTACGTCATTGTTGCTATTATTTGCGATATAAAACGTTTTTCCATTGGGTGCTGTCAACAAATCATTCACGGGTTTACCATAAGAATACACCCGAGGTTTTTGATTATTGGTTGGATTGGCCACATCGTACAAACGAATGGTACCATCTACCGAAGCAGTCATCACAAATTTACCCGCTGCATCAAATTCTACCGCAGTAATCGCATCCTTGTGATCCATGGTCTGAAACTTTAACGCACCCGTCGCAACATCCACCACACGCAACGAAAAATCCTTTGAACCACTGGCCAGCAAAGTACTCTGGGCATCAAAGGCCAAACAAGTAACCGCACCGTTATGCCCTGTAAAGGTCTGGCTCAACTTAAAAACACCATTGCTGTCCAACGCATACAACAACACCTTCCGGTCCCACCCTCCTGTAGCCACCCATTTTCCATTGGGCGATATCGCTGCAGATTCCGTAGACGATGTATGTCCCATCAGCTTCTCCTGCAACGCGAAAATTGTATCCGTTGGCAAAATCACCTCAGCGCTATCTGTCAACATGGTTGAATTGGCCTTCGTTGTTTCAGGAGACACCGCAGTCGCAGTAGTTGTGGCCACCGGCTTTCCTGCCGTTGCTGGCTTTCCAGCAGTAGCCGGCTTTCCTGTTGGCTGCTTTGATTGTGCCATCAATGAATTGACACTTGTGCTATTCATTAACAACAAGGCACTCACTACCAAGGACTTACGGGACAAATTAAATACGAATGTTTTCATAAATGGGGCTGCAGCTTTACATATCAAAATTAAAGCCAAACCCTCGACAAATGACCGGTTGTGGATAATTGACCTACGACACGTATTCAACGAATGCGATTCCCTGTTCCTCCAACTTCGCAAGAATGGGTGCATACCAAGACTTATCGAATGGTATAACAGCACCTTGACCCGCTGCATCCCCCTCTAAAAATGTTTCCACACCCATGGCCAAGGGCAAACCAACGGTTTTCGCCATTGCCGTGCGATCACCCCCTTCGCCTTGCACAGACAGCACAGAAAACCACTGTTTCATTGAGCCATCCTCCGCCCGCAAATCCAACCGATGTACCATCACCACTTCGTCTTTATCATCCTCTTCCAATCGCCACCGATCCAATAAAATTTTCTCAAGGATTTGAGCAGATGTTTTACCTACCGTTTCCACTTCAGCCACTCCTTCATCCAAACGCAAAAACGACATAAACGGCCCCAATCCGCAGGTAGACGCATCTTCTGCCAACACGGCAACCCAATCGGCCGTTGTCTTGCAGCCCGTATGTGCTTCAAACCAAGTTTGTGCTGACTGCCAATCACCAACGTGTTGCGCATCCGTGAAGCCCAAATTCACCAAGTGTCCCCATGCCTTACAAAATCCATTGCGCCTCAATGTACCGCGCAAAAGTGTTTTTGCATCGCCCAAACCATACAATTGCTCATAGGTCAAACTATTTCTGTTGGGGTATAAATCGAACGTCCCCAACCCGGGAACATCCATACTACGCGCATGCTGGAACACCTCCATCCCCGGCAAACGCTGGGTTTGTCCATCCTCCTTCCAAACGCAATCGCCGCCCTGTCCGGCCAAAACAACATTGGTGGGATTCCAAGTAAATTTATATTGCCAGGGGTTCCCTTCGCAATCGCCCATTGCCACCAGGCCTCCACAATGGCTCTCAAATCCTTCCACCTGTAAACCTTCCGACCTTGCTTGATCCAACAATCGACTGGCGCTCAAATGATCAATGCCCGGATCCAACCCCAACTCATTCATGAATAACAAGTCTTTCTTGGCCGCCTCAACACCCAACGAATGCATTTCATCTGAAGTATAGGATGCAGTAAACAAATGTCGGCCATGCTTCAAACAAGCCTTGGCCACTGAAATATGCATGGTCGGCGGCAATACACTTACCACCAAATCCACACCGGCCACAATAGCGTCCAACACCCCTGCATCGCCCAATTCTGCCACCACCAGTGACACTGAATCTGCCACAGCAAAAGAGGCTTGTAATCGCTCAAAATTCAAATCGAAAACCTGTAGGATCAACCCATTCTGCTGACAATAACCACCCAAGTATTCAATCAAATAGCCAGCGCTTCGGCCCGCACCCAAAACGCCAATCCGTTTTACCGCCTGTTTCATACTCCAGCAATTTCTCGCTGTCGCTTCGCTTCATACAACAACAAGGAAGCCGCAACAGACACGTTCAAACTATCCACCATGCCAAACATGGGTATATTAATATTCAATCCTTTATCACGCCAAAAATCAGACACCCCTTGATGCTCCGTACCCACCAACATGGCTACACTCCCCAACAAAT
Source organism: Flavobacteriales bacterium (assembly GCA_024643755.1). Taxonomy (GTDB): domain Bacteria; phylum Bacteroidota; class Bacteroidia; order NS11-12g; family UBA955; genus UBA955. Next base: position 21,016 of record JAHEMG010000005.1, read on the forward strand.
CTGCTTCCCAAACGCTCACCGATGATTCCATGAAAGTCGTAAACAACTTTACGCCATGCAATTGAATAATCGACCATGCCTGCTCAGAAGTCATCACATACAAGGGAACCGTAAATGCCGTTCCCACACTATTGCGAATCACCTGAGGATGATATCCATCAATTCGCTCATCGCAGAGCACAACGCCAGTGGCACCTGCTGCATCCGCTGACCGCAACAACGCACCCAAATTACCCGGTTTTTCTACCGATTCAACCATCAAATAAAATCCCCCTGCCTCCGGTTTCCACTGCGGCAAATCCTGCGCAAATTCAAAGACCGCCAAGGCGTTTTGACCACTCTCTTTCACCACCACCTTGGCCCATGCAATGTCGTTTAGCTCAATTTGCTGAACCCCCGAGGGCAACGCATCCAAGGCCAATTCATTCAACAACGTATCCCAGTCCATTCGCTTGGGATTGATGACCATTTCAACCAATGTCAATCCAGACTGAATGGCCAACCGAATTTCATTCAAACCCTCTACCGTAAACCTGCGCATTTGTCGGCGAACCTTCGCTTTCTCCTGCAACAAAACCACATCCTTTAACCAAGGATTTTGGGCGGATGTAATGGCTTTAATCATACCTATTCGGCTTGCGTTCTGGCTTATACCACTTCCGAGTCATTCAACCAATCCTGACTCTTCTTAACACGCAAAAAACGCGCAACGATGAGACCGAACAACATATTCCCCAAAATCAGCCCGGGCAAACCTTGTAAGTAGGCCCACAAAGTACCCATTTCAGTTTCACGAATTTGCTTTACCAACTTATCCATGTCCTCGTTCGACATCCACTTGGTCTGTCCCAAACCGGCCTGCATTTGTTCAATCAACAACGACTTGGTTTGTTCTACCAAAGAAGCATCCACAAATCCATACAATACATTATCTGCCAAACTTCCAATCACCACGGCAAAAATCACGGCCCTCAAACAACTCATCAACGCATGACGATAGTTGTAATGATTGCCCTCTAATTGTCGCCTATCGCCCTGCCCACCCATCACCATGGCGGCCAACACAATCAGGAACGACAATACCGTAAAAGCCGGCATAAAGCGATATTCCCAATGTTGCGCTACATAGACCACCACTTTGGCCATGAAAATAAACACCCCCGCCAGCACTCCGTGAAATACGGATGCCCGATTAAACAACAACTTAATTCTGTCTAACATCATTTTTCATATAACAACCCTTCCGCAAGGTACCCAAAACACGGCCTTTTAATGGCATATCAGCACAAGGAATGTTGTAAGCCCTACTGAATTGTTTCTCAGCAGACGCAACATAGGTACCATCCAATTCAAACAAAGTCAAATCCGCAGAAACACCCACTGCAATGCCTTTGGTTTCAACACCCATAAAGGTCCTACTTCCAGCATACATCAGAGGCACCCATCGATCCGGACTTACCTGTTCAAACGCCTTACACAATATCGGGAAGGTCATCGACAAAGTTGCCGCACCCCAGGCCGCATAATCAAATTCTACTTTTTTCGATTCGATGTCCTCAGGATGGTGATTGCTAACCACGGCGGTTAATGTACCATCCAACAACCCCTCCAACAAAGCCTGTCTATCACGCTCACCACGCAATGGTGGGATCACTTTTAAATTCTCATCAAAACCTGTAAGCGCCTCATCGGTTAGCAAAAGGTTCAATACCGGCACGCTCGCCACAATAGCAACCCCATCGCTCTTGGCTTTCCGAATAATTTCAACACTCTCAGCAGAACTCACACCCAACACACTCAATCCACAACCCAAATGTTTGGCCATCTCAATATCCGATAACAACTCCACGGTTTCGCTCACTGCAGGCATTCCTTTGAAACCCAAAGAAGCATTAACCAACCCTTCATGCATCTTTCCGTCTGCGGCCAAGGCCTTCTGATAAGGGAAATGCGTATACTGTAAGCCCAATGATTTGCAATATTGCATCAACTTACTGCGAAGTCCCACCGAAGCACTGCTATGCATACCATCCGTAAAAGCAACCGCACCCGCCACATGCATCTCATAGACCTCTGCCATCTCCTTGCCATCACCCTGAACACTTGCAAGACCCCAAGGCAAAATTTCAGCCGACAATTGCGAACCCACTTGCTTCACTTGGGCAATCACTGATTCATTGTCTGATTTTGGATTTTGGCCACACAATGCCGCAACCTGCGTAAAACCGCCCTGTTGCGCCGCCTGTGAATAGCTAATCAACGACTCCTTCCAGGGTTCACCTGGATCCGGACAAACACCAAATGCGTCCATCCATCCCAAAGAAACATAAGCCCCGTGACCATCGATCAACTCCGAGGCAGCCATGCCCAAGCCCTCGCCAATGGCTTCAATCTGACCATCTTTGATCAAAATCTCAACCAACTGATTGTGATAATCGCTGTTGAGATCGAATAATCGTACGTTTTGTAGGAGGGTGGTATGATTCATGATTTATGGTTCCTGTGTTTTTATGTTTGTGCGCCTCAAAAGCAACAGCACCTCTACCGCGAAGAAAATGGCAGCCCCCCAAATAAACAAGCGCCAAAGCACCTTTAAGGGTTCATTCTCAAGAATTGATGATTTACCATCTCCTTCACTACTATTCCAATGCATTTGTGTCTGCGCCAAAACCAATTTCCAGTTTGGATCCGATGTTAAATTCGATTCCAACCTTGGCCAATTAAATGCCAGCGTAATCGGCAATTTTTCCAAAGGCGATACCAAGCGATAATGTCCGGGAGCACTCGGCTCCGCGCCTAAATAAATTGAAGCCTGCTGCTGGGCATTGGTCTGAACTTCTACCATAGCAGACCGTCCCATACCCTGCAATTGCACAGCGCGCTCATCCGTGGCGATGGGTGCCGGCAACGACATCATTTGCTTTGAAAACAACACACCGTACAAGGGCTTTTCCTGGGCGGTACTACTGGCCAAAACCTGCGTAACCACAGGCAAAAACCACCCTGAATTCAAGAATTGTTTGCTGCCCTCGTTCAGATCCGACAGCCAAAACCACTGACTACCCGATTCGATGCGTTGCGATAACAATAACGACTGACCACCCTCCAACTGAAGCACGGACTCTGCATCGCCCATTGCCTCGCCGACAAAAACAGAGGAAAATGCGGGCATATTCACCTTGTCTGACAACTGTTCTGAGAAAATCCCTTGAAACAATGGATGACTGAGTCCGGCCGAAGCCATCCGCTCATCCAACCGTTTCCATGTCCCATTAATATATTGCTGCTTCAACACATCCCAAGGTGCATTGCTCGCCGAGGGGGTAAATTGCAAAAAAACCATCCCCGCTTCGATGCTCGAACGCAATCGCTCCACACCCACCTTCGACAGTTTTACCGGTCCCACACAAACCAAGGCGTCCAAACCCATTTCGTTCAGGGCATTATTCTGAATATCCATCGCCGAAACAGACTGCTTTTTCAACAAGGGCTGTGCCGCAAACAAAGCATCCAGCGCGCGATCCATCCCTATCACACCCACCGTGGTTTGCCAAGTTTTCACGGGGTGCAAATGCAATTGATTGTCGTACCGATACCCATCTTCCCCCAACACCAATACCATCGGCTTTTCCATATTGGACTGACTTACCACGCTTTCAAGCTCAAGTGTTTCTCCCGCTTTGATCGTTTTGGTTTGGGCGAACAAGGTCTTGCCTTCTGATATTAATTTCAATTTTGCTTCAGAAATCGATCCACCGCGATGCGATACTTTCGCCTTTACCACCAACCCCTCCGATTTGCTGTCAGATGAAAATTGCGATACATACCAGGCCGTATCCAACGATAGGTTTCCAACGGTGGTTTCTGCTGCATCTAGGTCCAGGTGCACCAATCGCCAATCGATTTGATCGTCTGATGACTGGGGCAACATCCCCGAAAAGAAGGCTGATTGCATATCGCTAAAAACAATGGCCCCCAAACTCCGAACCCCCGCTTCTTGTTGCAATAACTGCACCCGCTCCACCCAGTCTTTCAACGTGAATTTTTGGAGCCCAACCGACAAAGTATCCAACACACCCAATGCCTGACTGGGCGATAGCCACAATTCAGATTGCTGGGTTTGTGTGAGCAGTTTCACCTGGGTACCTTCGGGCAAATCAGACAAAATAACCCTCGCTTGGGACTTTGCCTGTTCTATTAAAGGACCTTTGTCTCCGTCAACGGACATCGAAAAACCGTTATCTATCAGTATTACAATATGGGAATGTCCTTTGGTTGCGCCCCCATTTTCGGAACAACTAGGCATCGAAAAAGCAATGACCATACAAGCAAGGCCTAACATCCGCGCGATCAAGACCAACCAATGCTCCAAGCGTTTTTGCTGTCGCGCCTGTTGCAATCGCTGCGTCAGCCGGAAAACACCGGGGAAATAGATGGTTTTGGTTCTGTGAAATTGAAAAAGGTGTATCAACAGCGGAATTGCTAGCAACAACAATCCCCAAAGCATATTTGGCTGTTGAAAGTGCATTAGAACAATCCGTTCAACGTGCTTTCTACTTTTTGGATGATCTCTGCCGCATCCTCTGGTCTTTCTTGAAAGTCCATATCGTCTACGTTAAAAATCAACAATTTACCTTTGTAGTTACTAATCCAGGCCTCGTAACGCTCGTTCAATCGCTTCAAGTAATCCAAACGAATGGCATCTTCATAATCGCGACCACGCATTTGAATTTGATGCACCAACTTAGGAATCCCGGCACGCAGATAAATCAGCAAATCGGGTGGTTCTACTTGGTTGCTGATGGCATCGAACAATTGCTTGTAATTTTCAAAATCACGGGTGCTCATCAAGCCCATGGCATGCAAATTGGGCGCAAAAATATGGGCATCCTCGTAAATGGTACGATCTTGAATTACGGTTTTATCACCACTGCGAATGGTTTGAACGTGTCTCCAACGCGTGGTTAAAAAATACACTTGCAAATTGAAGCTCCACCGCTGCATATCTTCATAGAAATCAGAGATATAAGGATTGTCATCCATATCCTCCAATTGCATCTCCCAACCGTAGTGTTTCGACAGCAAATTCGTGAGGGTTGTTTTCCCTGCACCGATATTTCCTGCAACCGCAATGTGCTTAGCCATACTGCAATATTACGAACCACAACCAAGGGTTTACAAATCATTAACGAACAAAAGTTTTACACAATTCAAGCCCTACCACCTCCGAAAAAAAACCAATGCAAAAAAGACATCTAATCCGCGGCTAGAATACCCAATCCTCAAGGTTTCAGCGTAATTTTGTCACCCAATTCATGAAGTCGAAAACTGCGGATAAAACCGCTTCCCAATGGACCCTCTTTAAACGCATTTTGTCGTTGGCCAAATTCCAACAACATTGGATGATTTTGGCCATCATTCTCACTATCGTACAAAGTGTGATTACCGCGTTCCAGCCCTATCTGTACAAGATGGTCATCGATAGCGTGATTATACCCAAACAATTTCAACAATTAGACAAATGGGCCCTGATTTTATTGGGTTGGCTGTTGATGCAAGCCCTCTTGGGATTTGCCAACTCCTACCTTTCTGAGAGCATTGCACAATCCGTTATTCTCAAACTCCGGCAGTATGTTTACGACCACTTAACGCGTTTAAAGCTATCGTTTTACGACAAAACCCCCGTGGGTACTGCGGTAACGAGATCCATTTCAGACATTCAAACCATCACAGACCTGTTCTCTTCCGGGGTGATCACCATCGCCGGCGATCTCATCCAAATCATTGTCATATTGGGATGCATGTTTTACATGGATGTTAAACTCACCCTCATTACCCTGATTGTTGTCCCTCTGCTCCTATTAGCCGCAAATCGTTTCAGAAAAGGTATTCGCGATACCTTTCAAGACGTGAGAAACCAAGTAGCCAAACTCAATGCCTTTCTACAAGAACGCATTACCGGTATGCAAATGGTACAATTGTTCAACCGCGAGAAAGAAGAGATGCGCAGATTCGATAAAATCAACCAGGCACACCGCGACGCAAACATTCGCAGCATCTACTATTACGCCATTTTCTTCCCCATCGTTGAAGTTTTGGTTGCCTGCAGCTTCGCATTGATTGTTTGGTATGGCAGCGGAGCCCTAGTTCAAGGAAGTATCGAGTTTGGTGAACTCACCGCATTTATCATGTTCATCAACTTGTTCTTTAGGCCTGTTCGTGCCATCGCAGATCGATTCAACAACATCCAAATGGGGATTGTTGCAGCTGATCGTATTTTCAAATTGATCGACGATACAGACAATATCGAAACCATTGCTCCTCAAATGGCTCCTCCGTTGCAAGGCGCCGTGGAATTCAAGGATGTTTGGTTTGCCTATCAATCCGATGAATGGGTACTCAAAGGGGTCTCATTTCAGTTAAATCCCGGCAAAACCATGGCCATTGTGGGTGCCACCGGATCGGGAAAAACCACCATCGCATCGCTGGTCAACCAACTCTACCAACACCAAAAAGGCGATATCTTACTCGATGGAATCAACATCCGTGATTTGAATATTACGTCGGTACGACAGCAAATCGCGCTGGTTTTACAGGATGTATTTCTTTTCAGCGGCAGCGTAAAAGACAACATCAGACTGCATCATCCCAACATGGACATCCAAAAAATGATTGATGCCGCTCGTTCTATCGGTGCCTATGAATTCATAGAAAAATTGCCCGGAGGATTCGATTATAACGTAATGGAGAGGGGCATGACATTGTCGTTGGGACAGCGTCAGTTAATCAGTTTTATTCGTGCGTTGGCGTTTGATCCAAGAATCATTCTATTGGATGAAGCCACGAGTTCAATCGACACAGAAACAGAACAGCTCATCCAAAAAGCAATTGATCGATTGTTGGAGGGCAGAACCGCCATTGTGATCGCCCACCGATTGAGCACGATTTCTAAGGCCGATGAAATTTTGGTGCTTGACAAAGGCGAAGTTATCGAACGCGGAAACCACGCATCGCTGATGGCGGCCAAAGGCCATTATGCCAATCTCTACGAAACCCAAATTAGGGAGTAACCCAACACCGCATTCTCGACATTCCTCACAGAATCCCCATAAAAATGGGCTTACTATCTGTAATCTCATTCGCGCTATAAGCACAAAATAAAACGGGCGGCCCACTGGGCCGCCCGTTTAGGTATCTTTCCGAGGAGAGAATTAGGCTTCTACTGAAGCAACTACTTCGTCGTCTTCGTATTTGGTTGCCATCAAACGATCGTATTCTTCTTTTGAACCTGTGATAACTTCCTGGAATCTTCTCAATCCAGTACCAGCAGGGATCAAATGTCCTACAATTACGTTTTCTTTCAAACCTTTCAACTCATCAATCTTACCAGAGATTGCGGCTTCATTCAATACTTTGGTAGTTTCCTGGAACGACGCAGCGCTCATGAAACTCTGAGTACCCAATGATGCACGAGTAATACCCTGCAACACAGGCGTGGCAGTTGCTGGTACCGCATCGCGATATTCAACCAAAGCCATGTCTTGACGACGCAAAGTACTGTTCTCTTGACGCAAATCTTTCAAACTCACGATTTGTCCGGCATGCATACTAGAAGAATTACCAGGATTGGTCACAAATTTCTTGTCCCAAATATTGTCATTCTCCTGTTGCAATGTGAAGCGATCAGCAATCTCACCTTCCAAGAAACGAGTGTCACCTGGATCGATGATTTCCATCTTCTGCATCATTTGACGCACAATTACTTCAATATGCTTGTCGTTGATGGTTACACCCTGCAAACGATATACTTCTTGAATACCATTCAATACGTAACGTTGTACAGAAGCAGGACCTTCAATGCGCAAGATGTCTTGAGGTGTAATAGCACCATCGCTCAACGGTTGACCCGCTCTTACGTAGTCGCCATCGTGAACCAAGATATGCTTAGACAATGGCACTTGATAGTGCTTCACTTCTTCGTCCTTAGATGTAATGATGATCTCTTGGTTACCACGCTTCGATACACCATAGGTAACAACGCCATCAATCTCTGCAACAACCGCAGGGTTTGAAGGGTTACGTGCTTCGAACAATTCTGTAACACGTGGAAGACCACCGGTGATATCTCGTGTACGGGTTGCTGAACGTGGGATTTTCGCCAAAACATCACCGCCTTTTACAGCGCTACCGTTCTTGGCTACCAAAATGGCACCCATAGGCATGTTGAAAATCTTCACTACATCATCACTACCCTCTACACGGAACTGAGGCACTTTGGTTTTATCACGGCTTTCAACGATTACCAATTCTGACAATCCTGTTTGCTCGTCACCCTCTTCACGCATGTTCACACCTTCAATGATGTTTTCGTAAGACACCTTACCATCAATATCCGATACAATCAACGTGTTGAAAGGATCCCATGTGCACATCACATCGCCTTTTTTCACTTTCTGACCTTCTTTCACCACCAATACAGCACCGTAAGGGATGTTATAGCTTGTGATTACGGTCTTGGTCTTTGGATCCAAAACGCGTACTTCACCAGAACGACCCAATACAATTTCTGAATTTTTGGCTTCACCGTTCTCGTCGGTTTCAAACTTGGTCACTGTACGCATACCGTCGAAACTGATGACACCGTCATATTTGGTTGTCAACGTATTCTCAGCAGCAATGTTCAACGCCGCACCACCCGTGTGGAATGTACGCAACGTCAACTGTGTACCAGGTTCACCGATAGATTGTGCCGCAATTACACCAACTGCTTCACCGGCTTGTACCATTCTACCGGTAGACAAGTTACGACCATAACAAGCAGCACATACACCGCTCAAGGTTTCACAGGTCAATACCGAACGAATTTCCAATTCTTCTATACCAGCCTCTTCAATGGCAGTTGAAATTTCTTCAGTCAATTCTTGACCACCTGAAACGATCAACGCGCCTGTTGTTGGATGATACACATCGTCAAGGGCAGTTCTACCCAAGATGCGCTCATACAATGGCTCTGTAATTTCGTCGTTGTTCATCAAAGCCGTCATGGCAATACCACGAAGGGTACCACAATCTGGCTCAGTGATTACTACGTCTTGTGCAACGTCATGCAAACGACGAGTCAAGTAACCCGCATCCGCAGTTTTCAACGCTGTATCCGCCAAACCTTTACGAGCACCGTGTGTAGATACGAAGTATTCCAATACGTTCAAACCTTCTTTGAAGTTTGAAATAATTGGGTTTTCAATGGTATCTCCACCTGAATTACCGGTGTTTTTCTGAGGCTTAGCCATCAAACCACGCATACCGCCGAGCTGACGAATCTGCTCTTTAGATCCACGAGCTCCAGAATCCAACATCATGTAAATTGGGTTGAATCCTTGATCCTCATTTTGCAAGTCATTGATCAATACACGAGCCAACTGGTTGTTAACACGTGTCCACAAGTCAATTACCTGGTTATAACGCTCGTTGTTGGTAATGAAACCCATATCGGCATTCGATTGAATTTCCAATACTTCTTCCATCGCCTTGCTCACCAATTGCTCTTTCTCAACGGGGATTTTTACGTAGCTCAAGTTAAAGCTCAATCCACCTTTGAACGCATAATGGAAACCAAGGTTTTTGATATTATCCAAGAAATCCGCGGCTTTTGCTACACCACTCAAACGAATGATGTTGGTAATGATGTCGCGCAAGTTCTTCTTCTTCAACAACTCGTTGATGTAACCTACCTCGCGGGGAACAACCTGGTTGAAAATGATACGACCGATGGTGGTATCAATGATTTTCTCAACCAATTCGCCATTCTCCAATACAGTGGCCTTACACTTCACTTTGGAGTGCAATTCTGCACGACCTTCGTTGTAGGCGATGATGGCCTCTTCCGCACCGTAGAACGACAAACCTTCACCTTTCACAGGATGTTCAGGGGTAGATTTACGCTCTTTGGTGATATAGTAAAGACCCAAGATCATATCCTGAGAAGGTACTGTAATAGGTGCACCGTTGGCTGGGTTCAAAATGTTGTGCGATGCCAACATCAACAATTGCGCTTCCGCTACTGCTGCGTTGCCCAAAGGCACATGTACCGCCATTTGGTCACCATCGAAATCCGCGTTGAAACCAGAACACACCAATGGGTGCAATTGAATCGCCTTGCCTTCCACCAACTTGGGCTGGAACGCTTGGATACCCAATCTGTGCAACGTTGGAGCTCGGTTCAACAACACAGGATGACCTTTCAAAATATTTTCCAAGATATCCCAAATAACCGGATCTTTTTTCTCTACGATTTTCTTCGCAGTTTTCACGGTCTTAACGATACCCCTTTCAATCAATTTGCGGATGATAAACGGTTTGAACAATTCCGCCGCCATGTTCTTAGGCAAACCACACTCGTTCAATTTGAGTGTTGGTCCTACCACAATAACCGAACGACCAGAATAATCCACACGCTTACCCAACAAGTTTTGACGGAAACGACCTTGCTTACCTTTCAGCATATCGCTCAAAGATTTCAACGGACGGTTTCCTTCACTCTTCACAGCGCTGGCTCGGCGGGTGTTATCCAACAATGAATCCACCGCTTCCTGCAACATGCGCTTCTCGTTACGCAAAATCACCTCTGGCGCCTTGATCTCAACCAATCGCTTCAAACGGTTGTTACGAATGATCACGCGACGATACAAATCGTTCAAATCAGAGGTTGCAAAACGTCCACCTTCCAATGGCACCAATGGGCGCAATTCTGGTGGAATAACGGGCAACATCTTCATGATCATCCACTCAGGACGGTTTTCACCAGTCAACTGAGCACCGCGGAAGCTTTCGATTACCTTCAAACGCTTCAACGCCTCTTGCTTACGCTGTTGCGAAGTTTCTGTAGCTGCTTGGTTTCTCAAATCGTAGCTCAAGGTGTCCAAATTCACACGCTTCAACAACTCTTCAAGTGCCTCAGCACCCATCATGGCTACGAATTTGTTTGGATCAGAATTCTCCAACATCTGGTTTTCTTTTGGCAAAGAATCCACGATGTCTAAGTATTCCTCCTCAGTCAACAAATCCAAGTAATTTACGTTGCTCGCAGATCCGGTCTGTACAACCACATAGCGCTCATAGTAAATAACCATGTCCAATTTTTTCGTTGGGATACCCAACAAATAACCAATCTTGTTCGGCAAAGAACGGAAGTACCAAATGTGCGCTACAGGTACCACCAAATTGATGTGACCCATACGCTCACGACGTACTTTTTTCTCAGTTACCTCTACACCACAACGATCACAAACGATACCCTTGTAACGGATACGCTTGTATTTACCGCAATGACATTCGTAATCTTTGATAGGACCGAAGATGCGTTCGCAGAACAATCCACCCATTTCAGGCTTGTAACTGCGGTAATTGATCGTTTCAGGTTTGGTTACCTCACCGAAACTGCGACGTAATATGTTTTCAGGAGACGCGAGCGAGATACGAATCTTGCTGAAGTTACTCCCTTGTTTTTGTGTTTTCTTTTGAAGTTGCATGATTGATTTCTGGGAATTAATCCATAAATGTTACTTCCAAGCCCAAACCACGGAGCTCGTGGAGCAATACGTTGAACGATTCTGGGGTACCGATGTTGGTGATGTTATCACCCTTCACGATGGCCTCATACGCTTTGGCACGACCAGTGATGTCATCTGATTTCACTGTCAAGATTTCACGCAGGATGTTTGAAGCACCAAATGCCTCCAACGCCCATACCTCCATCTCACCGAAACGCTGACCTCCAAACTGCGCCTTACCACCCAATGGTTGTTGGGTAATGAGCGAGTATGGACCAATTGAACGAGCGTGCATCTTGTCATCCACCATGTGACCAAGTTTCAACATGTAGCTGATACCCACTGTGGTTGGTTGATCAAATTTCACACCGCTCAATCCATCGTTCAAGTAAACCAAACCATTCTTCGGAATACCTGCCTTTTCAGTCACTTCGTCGATCTCCGCCATGGTAGCACCGTCGAAAATTGGCGTAGCAAAGCGCACACCCATTTCCTTACCAGCCCAAGCCAATACGGTTTCGTAAATCTGACCCAAGTTCATACGAGAAGGTACACCCAATGGGTTCAATACGATATCCATCGGCGTTCCATCGTCCAAGAATGGCATGTCTTCCTCACGTACGATACGGGCAACAATACCCTTGTTTCCGTGACGACCCGCCATCTTATCACCCACTTTCAACTTACGCTTGTTGGCAACATATACCTTGGCCAATTGCAAGATACCGGTTGGCAACTCATCACCCACACTGATTGAGTAATGATCACGCTTGTAGTTGGTTACTTTTTCGTTGTGAACGTTGATGTAGTTGGTTAAACAACGTACCACCAAATCATTCTTATCGGCATCGCTGGTCCAATTGTGGTAGTTCACATTGCTGTAATCAATGCTCAACAAGTTCTTCTGCGTAAACTTGGTACCCTTTGGAATCAATTCCTCGCTGTACATGTTGTAAACGCCCTGTGAAGTCTTGCCACCCACTAGTTGGAATAATTTCTTAACCAACTCGTCTTTCAATTGTCCCAAATCCTTGCGGTGGTCATCGTCCATCTTAGACAAACGAGACTTGTCACCACTGCGAGTGCCTTTGTCTTTTTTGCTCTTAGAGAACAATTTCTTATCAATAACTACACCTTGAGCACCTGGAGAAGCTTTCAATGAAGCATCTTTCACGTCACCCGCTTTGTCTCCAAAGATGGCACGCAACAACTTCTCTTCAGGTGATGGCTCAGTCTCGCCCTTCGGCGTGATTTTACCAATCAAGATATCGCCTTCTTTTACTTCTGCACCTACACGAATCAAACCGTTCTCATCCAAATTGCGCGTCATTTCCTCACTTACGTTTGGAATATCATTCGTCAATTCTTCTTCACCACGCTTGGTATCGCGAACTTCCAATTCGAATTCAGTGATGTAAACGGTTGTGTACCAATCGTCTTTTACCACCTTCTCCGAAATTACAATCGCATCCTCAAAGTTATAACCCTGCCAAGGCATGTAAGCCACGCGCAAGTTTCTACCCAAGGCCAATTCTCCACCCTGTGTAGCATAACCCTCACACAACACCTGTCCTTTGGTCACACGGTCGCCTTTGTTGACGATAGGACGCAAATTGATACAAGAGTTTTGGTTGGTTCTACGGAACTTGATCAAATTGTAGGTTTTGGTATCACCGGTGAAGCTCACCAAATCATCGAAATCATTGTGGTCGTAGCGGATGCGGATTTCTCTTGCATCAACGTAAACAACCTCACCATTTCCTTCGGCATTGATCAATGAACGACTGTCTCTGGCTACTTTCTCTTCCAAACCAGTACCTACGATGGGGGCTTCAGGACGCAACAATGGAACGGCCTGACGCTGCATGTTAGATCCCATCAACGCACGGTTTGCATCATCATGCTCCAAGAAAGGAATCAACGATGCCGCAATAGATACAATCTGGTTAGGCGCAACGTCCATGTACTCCAACTGTGAAGGATTTACCAACGGGAAGTCACCTTCCTTACGGCTCTTCACCAAAGTAGTTTTGAAGTTGCCCTTTTCATCCAATTCTGCGTTGGCCTGTGCGATGGTTTTTCCATCTTCTTCCTCTGCAGAAAGGTAAACGATACCACTCTCTACTTTGCCGTCAACCACCTTACGATAAGGGGTTTCCAAGAAGCCCATACCATTGATTTTGGCATGAACACACAAAGAAGAAATCAATCCGATGTTTGGTCCTTCAGGTGTTTCAATCGTACACAAACGACCATAGTGGGTATAGTGTACGTCACGCACCTCAAAACCTGCACGCTCACGACTCAAACCACCTGGACCCAGGGCGCTCAAACGACGTTTGTGCGTAATTTCTGCCAAGGGGTTGATTTGATCCAAGAACTGACTCAGCTGGTTGGTACCAAAGAATGAATTGATCACACTGGATAATGTACGGGCATTCACCAAATCCTGAGGCGTGAACACTTCGTTGTCACGAATGTTCATCTTCTCACGGATGGTACGAGCCATACGCGCCAATCCAACACCGAACTGAGCATACAATTGCTCACCTACGGTACGAACACGACGGTTACTCAAGTGATCGATATCGTCAAGAATTTCAGAACCGTTGTATAGTTCAATCAAATACTTGATGATGCTAATAATATCTTCTTTTGTCAATACGCGCACCTCCATTGGGGTGTCGATTTCCAATTTCTTATTAATACGGTAACGACCTACCTCACCCAAATCATAACGCTTGTCTGAGAAGAACAAACGCTCAATGATACCACGAGCGGTTTCTTCATCTGGTGGATCTGCGTTCCGCAACTGACGGTAGATCACTTCCAACGCTTCTTTTCCGTTGTTAGAAGTATCCTTCTGCAACGTGTTATAGATAACGTCGTAGCTGATACCGTTTTCAGTCTCAGCATTCAAAATGATGGATTTAACACCCGCCTCAACGATGATATCGATGTGATCTTCGGCCAACACCGTATCACGCTCCAAAATCACTTCGTTACGCTCAATGCTCACCACCTCACCGGTATCCTCGTCCACAAAGTCCTCAATCCAGGTGCGCAATACACGCGCAGCCAATTTACGACCGATAACACGCTTCAAACCGGCTTTAGATACCTTCACCTCTTCGCTTAAGCCAAAGATATCCAAAATGTCTTTATCACTCTCAAACCCAATTGCACGGAGCAATGTGGTTACTGGGAATTTCTTCTTACGATCAATGTAGGCATACATTACCGCATTCACATCCGTTGCAAATTCAATCCAAGAACCCTTGAAAGGAATTACACGGGCAGAGTACAATTTTGTACCATTGCTGTGTACGCTTTGTCCAAAGAATACACCAGGTGAACGGTGTAATTGGCTCACAATAACGCGTTCAGCACCATTGATAATAAATGTGCCATTGGGCGTCATGTAAGGGATGGTTCCCAAATACACGTCTTGCACAATGGTCTGAAAATCTTCATGCTCAGGATCGTTACAACTCAGCTTCAACTTCGCCTTCAACGGAACGGCATAGGTAAGGCCACGCTCAATACACTCGTTGATTACATACCTTGGGGGATCCACGAAATAGTCGAGGAATTCCAATACAAAGATGTTACGGGTATCGGTGATGGGGAAGTTCTCACGGAAAACTTCAAACAAACCTTCTCCTTCGCGCTTGTCGGCCGGAGTGTCTAACTGGAAAAACTCTTGGAAAGATTGGAGTTGTACGTCCAGAAAATCGGGATATTCAATGGCATGTTTTACTTTGCCAAATGAGATCCTTTTGTTTTGTATGGTGCTCAATTTTGTTGGTTTTTTTAGGTTTGACAGTGGTGTTCGTCTTAAAACGCCCAAAAGGCCCGCGGAATTTCCGGGGCCTTAGGGTACATTGGTTTAGTGCTTACTTAATTTCAACTGTAGCGCCGGCCTCTTTCAATTTAGCTGCCAAGTCTTCAGCTTCTGCTTTAGAAACCTTCTCTTTAACAGCCTTAGGAGCACCATCCACTAAGTCTTTAGCTTCTTTCAAGCCCAAGCCAGTCAAATCTTTAACGATCTTAACGATCTGCAATTTGGCATCACCTGCGCTTACCAAGATTACGTCAAATTCTGTTTGCTCAGCAGCAGCTGCACCAGAGTCACCTCCAGCAACAGGAGCAGCAACAGCTACAGCAGCAGCTGCAGGCTCGATGCCGTGCTCTTCTTTCAAAATTTGAGCAAGCTCGTTAACCTCTTTTACAGTAAGGTTTACCAACTGGTTCGCGAATTCTTTTAAATCTACCATTGTTATTTAATTTAAGTGTTTTTTTTATTGTTTAGTTACGTTCTTCAAGCGCCTTGATCAAGCCGCCAATTTTTTGAGGTCCACTGGCTTGCAAACCACCAATAACATTTTTGATGGGTGATTGCAACAATCCAATGATTTCGCCAATAACATCCTCTTTGGTCTTCAACTTCACCAAAGTAGCCAATTGGTCGTCGCCGAGGAATACCGCGTTGTCAATCCAAGCACCCTTCAATACCACGCTCTGCGTTGCACCACGGAAATCTTTGATTGATTCAGCAGGTGCCTTTTGAGCCTCTGCAGTCATCACGCAAGTAGTACCTTTCAATGCATCTTTCAATGCACCGAAATCTTTACCACTCTCTTCCATTGCAATACGCAACAAGGTGTTCTTAACCATGCGCATAGACACGCCACGCTCGAACAACATACGACGCAATTTGTTTGTATCGTTTGCACTCAATCCTGTGGTGTCTGCCAAGTAAACGAAATTGTTTGATTTAAACGTTTCCGTTAATTCGGCTACTACCGTTAATTTATCTGCCTTGTTCATCGCTTATATTCCTGGGATTGATTTAACATCGATAGACACACTAGGACTCATAGTACTGCTCATGAAGATACTACGGAAGTAAGTACCTTTGGCGGCACTTGGCTTCAAACGGTGCAATACCTGCACCAATTCCAATGCGTTCTCGCTTAATTTATCTGCGTCAAATGACACCTTACCTACCGAAGTATGAATGATACCGGTCTTGTCAACTTTGAAGTCGATCTTACCCGCCTTAACCTCAGTAACGGCCTTGCCCACTTCCATGGTTACAGTTCCGCTCTTAGGGTTTGGCATCAAGTTACGAGGACCCAAAATTTTACCCAAACGACCCAACTTTGCCATTACACTAGGTACAGCAATGATGATGTCGATATCGGTCCAACCACCAGCGATTTTCTCGATATAATCGTCCAAACCTACGTGGTCTGCACCGGCAGCCTTCGCTTCTTCTTCTTTGTCAGGAGTACAAAGCACCAAAGTGCGTACAACCTTACCCAAACCATGAGGCAATGAAGCCACACCACGAACCATCTGGTTCGCTTGGCGAGGATCCACACCCAAACGAACATCGATGTCTACTGATGCGTCGAATTTGGTGGTTGAAATTTGCTTGAGGATGTTACACGCCTCTAGCAAAGTATACGACTTGGTGTTGTCGTATTTCGCTTCCGCTTCTTTTCTTTTTTTACCAACTTTCATAATTCAAATGTTAAAATGGGGCATCCCCTGTTACTGTGATACCCATACTGCGGGCAGTTCCTGCAACCAATTTCATGGCAGACTCAACGGTGAAGCAGTTCAAATCAGGCATTTTATCCTGAGCAATGGTCTTCACCACATCCCATGATACAGAACCTACCTTCTTACGGTTGGGCTCAGCTGATCCTTTTTGGAGCTTAGTAGCTTCCAACAACTGCGTTGCAACAGGAGGGGTTTTGATGATAAAGTCGAAGGATTTGTCCGAATAAACGGAAATCACCACCGGCAATACCTTACCCATTCTGTCTTGAGTACGCGCATTGAATTGTTTGCAAAAATCCATGATGTTCAAACCTTTTGAACCCAACGCTGGACCGATTGGAGGCGCTGGATTGGCTTGACCACCTTTTACCTGGAGCTTGACGAAACCTGTTATTTCTTTTGCCATTGTTACTGTTACAATTTTTGTATTTGGTTATAATTTAACTCAAGTGGCGTGCGACGACCAAAAATCTTCACCATCACTTTGAGTTTGCGCTTTTCTTCGTTTACTTCTTCGATTACCCCGTCGAAATCGTTGAACGGTCCATCTACGACCTTCACCGACTCACCCACCATGAAGTGTTCTTCATCGGATACTTCAGCCTCCGACAGATTATCGGCTGTGCCGAGGATACGACTTAATTCGTTAGGACGTAAGGGTACCGGTTGATCTTTTGACCCCAAGAATCCCACCACACCCGTTACACTTTTGATTAACGGCATGATTTCGGGATCCGACAAATCGGCATGAATAAGAATATAGCCTGGAAACGCGTTGCGCTCCTTGATGGCTTTCTTCCCATTCTTAATCAAATATACCTTCTCGGTTGGAATCAGAATCTCAGGCACAAAGTCGCTCTTACGGTCGCGCTCTAGCTCCACCGCAATGCTGTGCTTTACCTTCTTTTCCTGTCCGGTAATCGCACGAACTACGTACCACTTGTGTCTGTCTTCTGCGTTTGTCATGATTATTTGAATAGTTTGTAGAATTGAGTCAAACTCACTCCCAATACAGAATCAAGCGCCCATATTACTAGGGCAAATAATAAAGAGGCAACAAGCACAATCCATGTGCTCTCCCTCAATTCTTCCCATGTGGGCCAGCTGACTTTGTTTACCAACTCGTCTCTGGTCTCACGGAAGTAGTTGTTTATTCTTCCAAACATTGCGCTTTTATTAGCACGGGCACAAGGATTCGAACCCTGATCAAAGGTTTTGGAGACCTCTATTCTACCATTGAACTATGCCCGTATAAAAGGGAGCACTTTGCAGTGCCCCCTTTATATCTTTTCGATGTTCTATTACTCGATGATCTCAGTTACCTGACCAGCACCTACAGTTCTACCACCCTCACGGATAGCGAAACGCAAGTTCTTCTCCATCGCAATAGGTTGAATCAACTCAACTGTGATAGAAACGTTGTCACCAGGCATGATCATTTCAGT
Organism: Flavobacteriales bacterium; assembly: GCA_024643755.1. Lineage (GTDB taxonomy): Bacteria > Bacteroidota > Bacteroidia > NS11-12g > UBA955 > UBA955. The sequence goes on from JAHEMG010000005.1 coordinate 39,581, forward strand.
ACCAGCTGGCAAAGAAATCTCACCAGTTACGTCTGTAGTACGGAAATAGAACTGAGGACGGTATTTGTTAAAGAATGGAGTATGACGTCCACCTTCTTCTTTGCTCAATACGTAAACCTCAGCCTTGAACTTCTTGTGAGGAGTTACTGACTTAGGTGCGCAAATAACCATACCACGACGGATATCGTTCTTGTCGATACCACGCAACAAGATACCAGCGTTATCACCAGCCTCACCACGATCCAACAACTTACGGAACATTTCTACTCCGGTACAAGTTGAAGTCATGTGTGAACCAAATCCGATGATTTCTACAGCGTCTTGAACGTTGATTACACCGCGCTCGATACGACCAGTAGCTACTGTACCACGACCAGTGATCGAGAATACATCCTCTACAGGCATCAAGAAAGGCTGGTCAACCAAACGTGGTGGAACTGGAATCCACTCGTCAACCGCAGCCATCAAGCTCATGATGGTTTCTACCCACTTGGCATCACCATTCAATCCACCCAATGCAGAACCACGGATAATTGGGGTGTCAGCTGAGAATTCGTAGAATTCCAACAACTCACGCATTTCCATTTCAACCAAATCCAACATCTCTGGATCGTCTACCATGTCCACCTTGTTCATGAAAACCACCAAACGAGGTACACCTACCTGACGTGCCAACAAGATATGTTCGCGTGTCTGAGGCATAGGACCGTCAGTAGATGCAACCACCAAAATCGCACCATCCATCTGCGCAGCACCCGTTACCATGTTCTTTACATAGTCGGCGTGACCTGGACAGTCAACGTGTGCGTAGTGACGGTTGGCAGTTGAATACTCAACGTGAGCCGTGTTAATTGTAATACCGCGCTCTTTCTCCTCAGGAGCAGAGTCGATTGACTCGAATGAACGCATTTCAGAAAGACCAGCATTGGCCAGTACAGAAGTGATGGCCGCAGTCAAAGTGGTCTTACCGTGGTCAACGTGACCAATGGTACCAATGTTCAAGTGCGGCTTGGAACGGTCAAATGTTTCTTTTGCCATAGTTGTTTGTTTTGTGTTGTTTTGTTGTTTGAGCCAATGAGGGGAATTGAACCCCTGACCTTTTCCTTACCAAGGAAACGCTCTACCCCTGAGCTACATCGGCTTATCCCCACAAAGGACAAGCCTTTGTTTCGATGCGAGCGGGAGACGAGGCTCGAACCCGCGACCTACAGCTTGGAAGGCTGTCGCTCTACCAACTGAGCTACTCCCGCATTCGTGTATAAAAGTGTAGTGGGGGCAAGTGGACTCGAACCACTGAACCCGAAGGAGCGGATTTACAGTCCGCCGCAATTGCCGCTATGCGATACCCCCAGTTAAAACAATCGGTCTCCCGCCTGCCTTAAAGAGTGCACTTTTATACTCGGAGCCACCAGTCGGGATCGAACCAACGACCTACTGATTACAAGTCAGTTGCTCTACCAGCTGAGCTATGGTGGCTTTTAAAGATAAGAACGCCCTGATGTGGTCATTCTCACAAAAGGACTGCAAAAATAGTATTAATTCGCGAATTGTCAAACCCTCTTTGAAATTTTTACACATAATTTTTCGTGTCCACTCAAACAACACGCCCTCACCCACCCTTCTGCAATTCAACCGCGCCCCATCCAAAATTCTGTTATACCTTTGCTCTCCATGCATAAACGGACAAAAATCGCCCTTCTCGTATTGCTATCCACATTGGTGATCCTCGCCTTCCTCTGGCAAAATCGCAACCAAACCACCACCATCTCCCACGATCTGTTCGCCCTCAAAAACCCGAAACAAATCAATAAAATCACCATCAGCCCCAACAATCCCAAACTCCCCTTCCTTACCCTGGAAAAAATCGATGGGAAATGGATCGTCAAAAACGAAACCAATAGCTACCCCGCCGATACCAACTCCGTAAACCAATTGCTCTTCTGGGCCATGCCCAAACTCCAAGTGAAATGTCCCGTCCCCGATGCTGCCAAAGAAAATGTCATCAAAGACATCACCCTCAATGGCACCAAAGTCATCTTCTCTAATGGCGATATCGAACAACATACCCTGTTCGTTGGCTTCGCCACCCCCACCCAAGATGCTACCTATATGTATTATCCCGGTACCGAACGACCCTGTGAAATCACCGTTCCCGGTTTCATCGGCTACCTTACCCCTTACGTAAATACCAATATACAACTGTGGCGCTCCGTTTTTATGGTCGATGTCAGCAGCCAAGAAATCAAATCGCTCAAAGTCACCTACCCCACAGCCCCCGAACAATCGTTTCAAATCACACAAAACCAAAACCAACTCCAATTACTCAACCTCCAACAACAACCCATCCCCGCCAATAAAAGTCTCATCGCTGGCTACCTCGAACTCTCCAAATCCATCGCCCGCGAATCAGGAGAACCCGCAGCCATCAACCGCAGACCCCAAGATGTGAAAAGCGTCACCGCCAAAACCCCCGTCGCCATCTTCGAATACGAATTCACCACCCAACCCAAAAAAACCATCGCCATCTACCCCATGGCCATCACCGAAGGCGAAACCTACTCCATGGAAACCCGCGATGGCACACCCAAAACCGTAGAAACTACTTTGTACTGGGCCAAAACCAACGACGAAGCCACCCTTTGGACCATTCAAGAAATCATGTTGCGCAACCGCCTCAAAACACTGTCGAACTTCCTGCAACCCTAATCCTACGTGAAATTTCAGTTTTCCATCGTCGCCGCCATCCTCGGCTTCACGTCCTCCGGTCCAACAGGTGCCGTCATCGGTTTCCTGATCGGTATGTATATCGATTACGTTAACGGCCCCAAAGAAGAAGACACCCCCGAATACCAACAAAGGCCTCGCTATCAAAGTCACCAAGACCGATACCCACCCGTAGATTTCAAAAATTCGTTACTCATTCTCATCGCTGCCATCATGAATGCCGATGGCTCCGTGCTCAAAAGCGAACTCGAACTCGTCAAAGCCATGCTGGTGCGTACCTATGGCGAACACGAAGCCAAATCGCTCCTACTAAAACTGCGCGATTACCTCAAACAATCCCACAACCTGGCCGAAGTTTGTCGCAACCTGCGCATGCGGATGAGTTATTCGCCCCGACTAGAATTGGTTCACATCCTCTTCCGCATCTCTCGGGCCGATGGCGATATATCCGCCGCGGAAATCAACCTCATCCAGCAAATCGCTACGCAACTCGGCATCAGCACCCCCGATTACCTGTCGATCCGCGCGATGTTTGTCAGCTCGCCCGATTCAGACTATCAAATCCTCGAAATACCCACCTCAGCCACCGAAGAAGAAGCCAAAAAGGCCTATCGAAAAATGGTGATGCGGTTTCATCCAGACCGACTCCAGGGGCTCGACGATTCAGAGAAAAAGGCCGCTGAAGCCAAATTCATCAAGGTGCAACAAGCCTACGAAAACATCAAAAAAGCCAAAGGCTGGAACTAATGCGTGTACACGTCGCCCTCTTTTTTGTCTCGCTGCTCTATGCGATATTGTTTTCTTGGGCGGGCCAAATCATGCCCAACTACCTCACCCCGGAAGCGTTTGTCATGCTGCGGGTCATTACCGCAACCACCCTATTCTACCTTTTCTCTTTCGCAGTTCCGCGCGATGTGATACAATGGAAACAACACGGTCTCGAATTCGCCATCTGTGGCTTTTTCGGCACCTCCGCCAACATGTACTTGTTCTTTCATGGATTGGCCTTAACCTACCCCATCAACGGCGCGATATTGATGCTGGTAACACCCCTTTTTGTCGGCATTTTTGACCACTTCCGCCTCAAAGCCATCCCCCATAAATGGTTTTTGATTGGCACCCTTATCGCCGCTGCTGCCAGTGTTTGGCTCATGGTTGGCAAAGGCGCTCACTTCAACAGCAATACCCTCAAGGGCGATTTGTTTGTGGCTGTCAATGCCCTGTTCTACGCCATCTATTTGGTGCGCGTGAAAAAATTGGCCCACATCTATCAACCCATCACCATCAACAAAATCACCTTCACGTTTGGCACCCTGTATATGCTTCCCATTGGCGGATGGGCGCTCTACCATACTCAATTTGCAAACTTTACGCCCAGCATCAGCGCCAAAGTGGTCTATATCCTCTTTTTCACCAGTTTCTTGGTCTACTTGCTGAATTCCTACGCCGTGAAAAAAGCCGGTCCTACCTTGGCTGGATTGTATATTTATCTGCAACCCGTTTTGGCAACCATCATTGCGATGATGCTCGGCACCGACCAGCTTACCCTCTCCAAAACCCTATTGATGGTCAGCATCATGGGCGGGGTATTCTTGGCAACGCGGTTCTCTCCCAAATAATCCAAAAAATCGTTATCTTTGCATTTTAATCAGTTATGCGTACCAAAGAAGCCAACGACCTCATCAACAGCGTTATCGATAGCGTAGAGAAAAGCGGAATCAATGCCGACAAAATCATTAGCCCTTTGCAAGCGGCCCGCGAGCATGCGTTGACAGAAAACGACCCCTTGGTTACTCGCGCACTGCGCTTGGCTTGGCAACACGTGGAAGCCAACGAAGCCTTCGACATTGAATTGGCCGAAGAAATCGAAACTCCCGAAGAAAATTTCGTATACTTTTTGTCACTGATTGTGCGTTCAGACAACGCCCTCAACCGCGATGAATTGCGTGTGATGACCAATCAATTACAGCAAGTAGCCTAATCCTCCTCCGCTCTCTATGAAGGGGCTTCGTACCCATATCGGCAGGAATTTCATTTTTTTACTCTCATTTTTTTTAGTTGAAATTGGCATCGCCCAGAAAAGCGATTGCAACTATTCAATCCATTTGCAATTATTTACCCAAGATGCCAACCGTATCCAAACATTGGCCTCTGGAGCAGAAGTCTTTGTAGAGCAGAGTCATACCCTCACCCATACCAATGATGCAGGATGGGCAAAATTGGAAGGCCTTTGTGCCGCATCCGCCGACGTAGAATTCAATTATCGCGAAAAGCACTTTCACTTATTACTAAGCGGACAAAAACCGTCAAAAAATCAACCCAACATCTCCTACCATGTGGTTTTGGACTTGGCAAAAAATATCGTTACCTCTACGGTAAATGTAATCTCCGAGGGATACGAAATCGAAGGCGATTCACTTCACAAACCCCAACAAATTGAAAAAATTGCTGTTGCAGAAATTCGCGCCAAAGCCTTTACCCAAGGCGATGCACTTCGCAGCGCTCAACTGCAAGCCATGCCCATTCAAAATCTGGCCAAATCCCTCGAACCCCTGCCTATGGCACAAACCCTATCCACCGGTATGGGCATCGGAAAACCCGTGGTGCAAGGCATGTTCGGACAACGACTCCCAATCCTCAGCAATGGATTTAGACTCGAAGGACAAACTTGGGGACTTGATCACGCACCCGAAATGGACCTCTGGGGCGCACAAACTATACAACTGCTCCGCGGAACCGAAGCCCTGGCCATCGCCGCCGATGCCTGGGGAAACGCCATCAACCTCGTGAATCAATACGATTTTCACCAATTTAACCGCGATTATACCCAACTCATTTCTACCCAATCCAACGGCAGGGCCGTTCAATTGGCAGGTCGATACATCCAAGGCCGCGAAAATCAATCGCCCCGACCCAAATACCACCCTTACGGAAAAGGACATTATTGGCTCTATTCAGGGAAAATCACTGGAAACTACAGCACCCCCACCCACCGATTATCCAATACCGCCACCCAAGAAGCCAGCCTTTCCTACGGCAATCTCTGGCAAAGTCAAAAGGGCTATTGGGGCATCAAAGCCCTGTCGAACCGAGAATTCCACGCCAAAGCCTATTTCTTTCGCGGGGGCATATTCTCCGAAAGTCACATCGGCAATGTCAACGACTTGCTGCTGGCCATGCAAAGAACAGAACCGCTCAACAACGCCCCCTTTACCTATAAAATCAACCGCCCCATGCAGCAGGCGGCTCACTTTCAAGCTGGCTACAACAACCAAAATTTCGTTCTATCCAAGTACCTGGTTCATCACAAGTTTTCTGTACAAATGAACCAACGCTGGGAATTCGATCCCCATCGCAGCAGCGCAAATACCTTCGCCCAACTCAACCTTTGGCAAGCCACCATCAATCAATACACCGGCTTCGCCAAAATCCGAACACCCGAAAAATGGCAATCGAAATACGTATTCCAAAATTCCAGCCAATGGCAGCGATATGCGGGGTACTATTTTCTGCCCGACTACCAGCAATGGCAGCCAAATTTCCATTGGCACCTGAGCAACCAAAGCAACCCCAAAGCCCAACACCGGTTTGTTTTACGGGGCGATTACCTCATCAGAAATGTATTTCCAAAATTGAACGGCCAAACTACAGAAACATGGCAACGCGCATTTGGACCATCCGCGGCCTATTCATTCATCAAACAGCAAGGCAATCAACAATGGGAAGTGCACATCAGTCAACTCTGGCGAGCACCCAGCATCAACGAACTATATACCCGCGGCGTACATCACGGTGCGGCCTCTTACGAAGAAGGCAACCCTATGTTAAAGCCCGAAACCGGACAGAAAATCGAATGGCTATGGCTTCGCACCACCAAAATCCGCGAAATCCGAATCACTACTTTCTACCAACAATCACAAAACTTCATTGCGCTTTTCCCCATGTCAACACCCGTGCTTACTGTGCGAGGCGCATTCCCAGGGTATGAGTATAAACAATTGCCCACCCAGTACGCTGGCGCAGAAATTCAATACGCCCAAAAATGGATTGATCAAGGATTGCAAATCGCCCTGAGACTCGGCGGTATTTATGCCCGCATTCAACAAAACAACGAAATCCGCTACCCCAATTTACTCCCCTGTCCGAAAGGCAGCCTCCAAATCAACAAACGCTGGTCGCACGCTACTTTGATGATTGAAACCATCGGCGTTGGCAAGCAACCCTTCTATACCCCAGGCAGTGATTTCCTCCCCCCACCCAATGGATATGTGCTCCTAAATGCCCAATTGCAGCTGCATACGCAAGGTCATGAACAACACGCACACTGGGTGATTTATGGCGAGAATCTCAGCAACAAAGCCTATCGCGATTACATGGACCGATTCCGGTATTTCACCAACCAAGCCGGCATGAATATCGGCATCAAATGGTTGTACGATATACACCACCACCATGAGCATCGCCACGATGAATTGCACAAAGATGACACCCAACATCCCGACAATCAACCCTGATAATCAACAAGATATGAAAACAATTGCAAAACCATCACACAAGTACATCGCCGTGGCGATCATGACTGTCACCGCGATTTTTTCAACCCTCACATTCACCGCATGCAGCGAAAAAGCAGATGAAGGCGAACTCATCACTACCGTATCGCTCAGTATCAGCAATTCAGGAGGAACCCCCACAACCTATACCTGGAAAGACCTAGACGGACCGGGAGGCAATGCGCCGCAACTGCCCGATACAATAAAAATTGGACAAGTCACGCCCGGTGGCAACCCCTATACTGCCACATTGGAGTTCTTCAACGAACAAAATGGCACCAAAGAAGACATCACCTTGGAAGTGAAAAATGAAGGCCATGACCACTTCGTATGCTACGAAATTTCCACCCTTTCGCTGCCCCCCGCGGGGTTAACTATCGTGGCTACGGATAAAGATAAAAACAATTTACCGATCGGACTCACCACAGAATGGAAGCCGATGGCCAAAGATTTTGGTGTAGTTGTCATCAGACTCAAGCACCAACCAGGCATCAAAACCGGCGAATGCAATGTGGGCGAAACCGATGTAGAAGTCACCTTTCCCTACAAGGTTCTGTAAGGGATAGCCCGCCGCATCCCAACCCACCATAGCCACGCGCTGGAATCAAAAAGCCCCGAATTCGGGGCTTTTTTCGTATATTTGTAAAAATCAATTTCATGTCAGACAACCAAGCTTTAAAATCAACGGCCCTCTCAGACCTTCACACTTCTTTGGGTGCAAAAATGGTCCCTTTTGCAGGTTTTAACATGCCTGTACTGTACGATAACCTTATCCAGGAGCACCTGTGTGTGCGCAATGCGATGGGCGTGTTCGACGTCAGTCACATGGGTGAAGTTTGGGTTGAAGGTCCGAAAGCCTACGACTTGATCGAATTCATCACCACCAACGACGTAAGTACTTTGTACGATGGTCGTGTACAATACTCTTGCATGCCCAATGCAACCGGTGGTATCGTGGATGATTTGCTGGTGTATCGCTTCAATGCTGAAAAGTATTTGTTGGTGATCAACGCAGGAAACATCGATAAAGATTTGGCTTGGATTCACGAGCAAAACAAAAACTTCGGCGCTACTGTCACAGACGTGAGCCCAGAATATAGTCTGTTGGCGATTCAAGGTCCGAAAGCCACCGAAGCATTGCAAAAATTAACCAGCGTAAACCTGAGCGAAATTCCCTACTACCACTTTGTAGAAGGCGAATTGGCTGGTTTGCAATTGATCATTTCTTGCACAGGCTACACTGGTGCCGGCGGATTTGAGTTATATGTAAAGAATGCTGATGCGCGCACCTTGTGGGACAAAGTATTTGAAGCAGGGGCAGAATTTGGCATCAAACCCATTGGGTTGGGTGCACGCGACACCTTGCGATTGGAAAAAGGTTTTTGCTTGTACGGCAACGACATCAACGACGAAACTTCACCCATCGAAGCGGGTTTGGGCTGGATCACCAAGTTCAACCACCCCTTCATGATGAGCGAGCACCATAAAGCGATCAAAGAGAACAAGCCCACCAAGAAGTTGGTTGGTTTTGAATTGGTCGACAAAGGCATTCCCCGTCAACACTACCCCTTGTGCGATGCGAGCGGCGCGGTGATTGGCGAAGTAACCAGCGGAACCATGAGTCCTAGCTTGAACAAAGCGATTGGCTTGGGTTACGTGAAGAGCGAATTCGCAGCTGCGGGTTCTGAAATCTTCGTTGAGGTTCGCGGCAAATTGCTGAAAGCCACCGTTTGCAAGATTCCTTTTATGTAAGGTGAAACGAAAAATGTAACTAGCAGTTTATGCTATAAAAAAAGGGGCGTGAATCACGCCCCTTTTTTATTGGTCCTTCGTTGTATCGACGATCGAATCATCCAACCATTAATCCGTAATGGTAGTTTCGTTCTTCATTACCATCGGAATCGAGATTCCGCCAGGCATTTTGGGACAATCCTTGATATGCGATACCCCTTGCATCATTTGATCGCTGCGCCCCTCAATCACCCAACCTGTAATTCTACTAACCTGAATAATCGATTGCTGCGTTCCGTCTAGGTCATATCGAACGGGCATGCCGTTGATTTCGATATAATCATTGTTATCGACCGTAGCAATTTTCGAATTTCCCGAAATGATATAAAATGAATCCGTAACCTCTTTCAATGTGTAGTGTGATTCCACGTTCGCCGCCATCCCCGACTCAAGCTTTGTTTTAATCTTCCAGGTATCGCCCAAGGAAACTGGACCACTGGGCAAAATAGCGAACGTCATTTCCAACTGTCCCTTAAACGCATCCGCCCCATAAGATTGCATAATTTGTTTTTGGATTTGCTTTTTTTGCTCTTCCCCAATCTGCGGAAATTGGTCCACCATGTTAGAAAACAAGGAATCTATCCCAACGACTTCTAACACCTTCCCCTTGGTTGACATTCTAATAAAAAACGATTTATCGGTTACCGCGGCCAACATCGCCGAAATAAAATCCTTATCACTTTTTTTATTTGAGCTAAATTCAAACACCCCGTTGGGCAACTTCATCCGCATCGATAAACGGTCGTACCAAACCGCAATGTTGTAAACAGCATTGGCATTTCCCAATACCTTGAAGCTCATTTTGCCTCCAATCGCCATTTGGATTTTATTGGCCTGACCATTGATTGTCTGATTGATTTCAGATTTTACATAGGAGTTCAATGTATAGACTTTCCCTTTGGTCAAATTCAATTCAATATTATGGGTTTGTGCGATTGCCGCTACTGACATCCCCAACGCCAATAAAATCCCAAATATTTTTTTCATGTGGTACAATATTACATCAATCAAACCTAAGCGCTTCGATTGGATCCAATTTTGAAGCCCGCTGCGCTGGATACAACCCCGCAGCCAAACCAACCACCACGCACACCACCAAGGCCAGGAGCATCCACTCCCAAGGTGCCACAAATCCAGCACCCAAAGCCATCCCCACCAAGTTGCCAATGATCAGTCCGAGCAGGATCCCGCCCAAACCGCCGATCTGACAAATCACCACCGCTTCCACCAAAAACTGATTTTTAATCTGCTTGGCTGTTGCGCCCAGGGCTTTCCTCAAGCCAATTTCACGGGTACGCTCCGTCACCGAAACCAGCATAATATTCATCAAACTCACCGCCGCACCCAACAAGGTTATAATGGCAATTACCGTCCCCACGCTCGACACCATTTTGATGTTCTCTAGCGCCTCTTTGGCCATCGCACTGCTTTGCTGAATCACAAAATTATCTTCATCTTCCGGGGTTAGTCGCTTTATTCTGCGCATCAAACTATAGGCCTCACTCATGCTGCCCTCCAAATCCACCACTGCATCTACCGCCACGGTAATCACACAATTGTCATTGGCCATTTTCATATCGCGACGCGCCCGTGTCACAGGCAAAAAAATCACGCGATCGCCTCCGCTCATGCCCATGCTCGACCCTTTGGTTTGCAATTGCCCCACCACCCGGTAGGGCTTTCCATTGATGGCGATGACTTGGTTCAAAGCCCTGTCTTTGCGCTGCGATCCAGGGAAAAGCTTATCCACGATTTCTTGTCCCACCACCACCACTGGCACAGCGTGATTCACTTCATTATCGGTAAACGTACGTCCCGATTCCAACTCGTAATTCGCGGTTTTCAAGTAGTCGGCATCTACCCCTAGCACCCGCACGTTGGGATTGGTTTCGGCCGACTGAAAGGAGGCCTTCGCCGTAAAATCGGCATTTACTTGCAGCGCAACGGTTGCACCTTGGGCTTCCATCCGTTTTTGAAATTCCCAGGCCTGATCAAAGGCGATGGGTTCACTCGCGTCCGATTCGCCAAAACGCTTAACACCACTTGAATTCCGGATGGTATAACTCTGCGACCCCATCTTACTGAAGGTCTTGGTCACAGCAATTTGCATCGCACTGATACTGGTCAAAATCCCCACCAAAGCGGCGATACCGATGGCGATAATGCTCGAGGTAATTACCGCACGTGTGGCATGGGCCTTAACAGAACCCAGCCCTTGCTTGATATTTTCAGCAAATAGCGACACGCCTTAGGCAGAGAACGATTGTCCGCACCCACAAGTTGAACTTGCGTTGGGGTTATTGAACGAAAATCCGCGGTTGTTCAATCCGTTTTCCCAATCCACTTGCATGCCTAACACATACATCACGTGTGCCTTGTTCATCACCATTTTGATGCCTTCAACTTCGTATACATTGTCGCCCTCTTCCTTTTTATCAAAGGCCAACAAATAACTCATACCAGAGCATCCGCCGCCTTTCACACCAATGCGCAAATAAGCGTCTTCCTCCAAAGCCAAGTTGGCCTGTAATCGATGCAATTCGCTCAAAGCAGACTCGGTGAACGTAACTGGGGCGGTTTCTACAGAAGGTGTTGCGGTTTCCATAAATACAAAAATACAACCGCAGAAGGAAAGTAGGTAAACTTGTCGATAAACGCTTTGTATCTTTGTTGAATGGAATTTCTTGTTGCATTGACGCCCTTGGCCATTTTCCCTGCGGGCACTGACACCATCTTTTTACTTTGTTTGATTGTATTGCCCGCATTGCTGGTATTTTTCACTGCGCAGTACATGATGAAACAACACATCACCAACAGCGTTCAGTTGGTAAAGACTGAAATTCTCAAAACCAATTTAAATACCTTTACCCCATTAAAATTGCAAGCTTATGAGCGAATTGCCCTGTTCCTTGAACGCACAAGTATTCCCGCTTTGATCCAAAGCTATGCGCAAGCTGGACAGTCGGCCCGCGGCTTCGCCGCGGCCGCAACCCATGCAATCAAAGAAGAATATAGCTATAACGTATCCCAGCAGATTTATGTAAGCACCCAAATGTGGACCCTGGTGAAAGCCATCAAAGAACAACACCTACAGTTGCTGCAAAACATCACCGCCAACCTGCCCGCCGATGCTACCGCTGCTGACCTCAGTCAAAAACTCATCGAATTCCTGCAATCCATGGAAGTACAACCCCAAGACCGCGGACTCGAATTTATGAAAAATGAAATCGCGCTAACGCTCGGACAATAATCACCCAGAATACCCCCTTTCCAAACCCATGACAACGGAGAAAAAGAACAACAGCGGCCTGCCCATCGACCTCGTTTACGGTCCTACCGCTACCAATACCACCGCTTCTGAGCAACCCGGACAGTTCCCCTACACCCGCGGCGTAAAACCCGACATGTATAGAGGTCGTCTGTGGACGATGCGACAGTATGCCGGTTTCTCTACCGCAGAAGCATCCAACGAAAGATACCACTACCTATTAAACCAAGGTACAACCGGATTGTCTGTCGCCTTTGACCTACCCACACAAATTGGCTATGACTCAGACCACGCCATGAGCGAAGGGGAAGTTGGAAAAGTAGGCGTAGCAATAGACTCACTGGCCGATATGGAAATCCTGTTCAGAGGCATCAAACTACAAGATGTCACCACCAGTATGACCATCAACGCCACCGCTTCAACCCTGCTTGCCATGTACGTGGCCTTGGCGAAAAAGCAAGGGGCCGACCTTACCAAAATTGGGGGAACCATTCAGAACGACATCTTGAAAGAATATGCCGCCCGGGGTACCTATATCTATCCGGTAAGACCAAGCATGCGCTTGATTACCGACATCTTTGAATGGTGCAGCAGCGAATTGCCAAGATGGAATACCATATCTATTAGTGGATACCATATTCGCGAAGCAGGATCTACTGCCGTTCAAGAACTCGCATTCACCCTGGCAAACGGAAAAGCCTACGTGGAAGCGGCGAAGAAAAAAGGCCTCGATGTCAATGTATTCGGAAAGCGTTTGAGTTTCTTCTTCAATGCCCACAACGATTTCTTCGAGGAAGCCGCCAAATTCAGGGCTGCCAGAAGAATTTGGGCCAACATCATGAAAGACATGGGCGCCACAAACCCCGATGCCATGATGCTCAGATTCCACACCCAAACCGGTGGATCTACACTCACCGCCCAGCAACCCGAAAACA
>JAHEMG010000048.1 GCA_024643755.1 Flavobacteriales bacterium
ATCCTTCCAAGTATAGTTGCCAGTTTCCAAGAATGGTCTGTGGCTAGCCGCTATCTCTGTGCTCTTTTGGTTACAAATCACTTGGTTGTTGCCCGCCAAACTCACTACGGTGTCGTTCACGTACAAAATAGCTGTATCACGCTGGGTACATTTCCATTTGGTCTCCATGACTTGAACCCAATAGCTACCCTTTAGGTTTGTAGTTATCGTACGGGTGGTATCGCCTGTACTCCATTTATATTTAACGGTATCTGCATTCTGTGCATCGAAGGATGCCGTTTCATACGTACAAATCCGCTGATCTGGGCCGATGTTCAATTTGGGCAACGGCTTCAGGAAGATGGTGGCTGTATCATAGAAAATACATCCATCGCCATCCGTAATTCTGATTCTTACGGTTGAATCGCGGTTGATATTCGGGATGCTCAAATCACTCAAGGTATCACCTGAAATGTGGTATTCAGATTTCCAGGGCGATTTGGTGCCTGTATCTTTAACGATGCGGGTCCAATAGTACTTGTAATTCGGCTTACCATACAACACATTTGCCTTCAACTTCATGGTTGTACCGAAACAAGCAAATGTATCGGCATCTGCCATCACTACTTGCGGAGGATCAGGAATGATCACGGTATCGCGGTAGATGGTGGGACAGTTATCGCTATTGTTTACAGTATGTACAATAATGTATTTACCACCGCGATAGAAAATCATGGTGTCTGATTTCTTGGCGCTGTAGAAAATCTCATTGGAACCCAAACTGTCACGTACACTCCATTTGAACTGTGGAACGCCTTTGAACGAAGCTTTTACTTCTGCAGCCATGGCAAACCTTCCGCAGGTTAAGTTGGTGTATTTGCGGGTAGAGAACGCACGGGGGTTAACTTTAACCTTGAAACCACGAATCGCCTGTGATGGTTTTGGACAGTGGTCATCGGTTACTGTAACCGTGAAAGAGTAAGCTACATCAGAAGCCATCCCAACTGGGGGTGTCCACTCAAAGTTTGCGAATGCTTTGCGTTTTTCTGGCCAGTCATTTTTGTTGGCCAGTGTAAACTTCGCACCAGGGATACCTTTGTTCCATTTCAAATTGGTGGTATCGGGAATGGTCTGATAAGGCGTAAACGTCTCATCATCCGATTCAACTTTAAATTTCAATGTTTCCCCTTCACAAACTTTCCATGTATAAGGGCCTAATACAGTAGGTGCTTTGTTGTACCCACAATCGTCTTTTACGATCAGCTGCATATCCCGCCGCGTTTTCCCTATGACCACCCATTTTTTCGATGCACTATCCTGTCGCCACTCCGTCATTTCAATTACCGCAATCCCCACCTCATCACATTTCGTCGGCGTAAAGATGATATCACCCGTAGATGTATCAAAATGCAAACCTCTTGGAGGGTTGGTTTTGGGGTTTGGTGTACATTTAATTGAAGTTGGTGGAATGCAATAAGGAGTCATGAACCAACGTGAAGTAAATGGAGAAGCGTAAGAAACTGAGTTATTAGGCAACGAGTTGATACCATGGGTTAATCCATATGAAAATGAATCATAATCCACCGTGTCAATCGCACCGTTGTTAAAATAATATGCTTGGTTACAGCACAAGAAACCAATAGGAGGGTTACTCAACTGTGGAGATGAGTTACATTTTTTGGTGGTTTTTGCGATGTTACAGATGTTGATCATACAGGTTGTCCAGAAATCGTTACCTGCAGGGCCGGTGGTAATCGCACCGTTACGACAACATTGTCCGATATAAAAGGTTACTTCGCAACACGTGCTTTTACCCACAAAATTGCTCAACGGCGTTTTAGTAAAGTCAACTGTTACCTCATAGGTATGTTCTTCGATACCCTCTCCTGTACCACCGGTGTTCTGTGGTGTACAAGGCGAACTCGCTGTAGAACATCTTGGCGTAACATCCTTGATGCTGGTACGGGTGATTGACAAACCAGAGCTTCCACAACCGTTTCCACCATTGGTACCGGCATACACACCGAATGATGGTCCGCTGAAAGAAATACCTCGACAGTCGCGGTAGATTTTGGCGGTGATTTTGTACTGGCCGTTACCCAAACAACGATAAGACATGTCTCCGCCCATCATGTGAGATGCTTTCAAACTCGTTGAAAATGAGAGCGTTAACAGGGTAAAAATAAAAGGTAAAAGTCTTTTCATACGAAAGGTTTTTTTTGTTCTTGGTCTAATTGACAAAGTCTTGTTTAATTGTGTTGCCCCAAAAATAAGTTTTTTACCCAAAAAGGCAAAATAAACGGCGTAAATACTACATTTCCATGTGACTTTGATTTCACTGATTATTGAGATAAGTTTGTAGACATGAACGCCAAGTACTTCAACCCGCCGTCTAGTCTATTCGCAAGAAACCGTCAGAAGTTTGTAGAATCCATGGCTCCGGGAGGTATGGCTGTTTTCCATAGCAACGACGAAGTACCCAGAAACGGGGATGCTTATTTCAGTTTTCGTCAGCAATCAGACATTTATTACCTCACAGGCATCGATCAAGAGGATACCATTTTGGTACTTTTTCCTGATTGTCCAAACCCACTCTACCGAGAGATGGTATTTGTCAAAGAAACCAGTGAGCAAATTGCCATTTGGGATGGGGCGAGATTAAACCCAAACCAAGTATTTGAAGTATCAGGAATTTCCAAAGTTTTTTGGTACCATGAATTTTGGAAAACCATTCATGCTGCATTTTTATTGGCCGATATTATTTACTTAAATTTAAATGAAAATGATCGGTTTACCGACAAAGTTTCCTATGCCAATTTGCGGTTCGCCCAGGAGATCAAAGCCAAGTATCCACTGCACCAATTGAAGCGTTCTGCGCCTATCTTGGCCAATTTGAGAATGCGCAAAGAAGCCCAGGAAATTGACCAGTTAAAAGAAGCCATCGCTATTACAAAAAAAGGATTTGAGCGCTTGTTGGGATTTGTAAAACCCGGCGTTTGGGAATACGAAATTGAAGCAGAATTGATCCATGAATTTGTGAGAAATCGCAGCCGTGGTTTCGCCTTCGACCCCATCATCGCCAGTGGAAAAAGCGCTTGTGTATTGCACTACATCGAAAACAACAAACAATGTAAAGATGGCGATTTGTTGCTATTGGATTTCGGTGCTGAATACGGCAATTACAATGGCGACTTATCTCGCTGTATTCCGGTAAACGGAAAGTTTAGTCCACGTCAGAAAGAAGTGTACAACGCAGTATTGTTTGTTCAGCGCGAAGCCAAAAAACTGCTAAAACCTGGTGTTAGCTTACCCGTTTACCACGAGGAAGTCTGCAAAATCATGTCAGAAGAGTTGATCAAATTGGGATTGCTCACAGCCGCTGAAGTAAAAGCCAATCCAAAAGCCCATTTAAAATACTACATGCACGGTACCAGTCACCACTTGGGATTGGATGTACATGATGTAATGCACCGCTGGGAAAACTTGGATGTAAATAACGTGGTTACCGTAGAGCCCGGGATTTATATTCCCGAGGAAGGTTTGGGCATCCGTATCGAAAATGATGTGGTTATTACCCCATCTGGCGTCATCGACTTGATGGATGGCTTCCCCATTGAGGTGGATGAAATTGAATCGCTCATGAATCGCTAAGCGCGAATCAAAGCGGATCGCAATTCATTGACTTACTGCCAGCCAAGCGACCCTTTCAAAGGCACGAACTTACAATCTTGCAAAATTTCGGTCTTGGTTTGGGTATCAGACACCTTGGTGATTCTCATCATTTTCTGTTCATCGGTTTGATCGCCTACGGGAATGACCAACCGACCTCCAATTTTCAATTGGCTGATGTAGGTTTCAGGTACGGAGGGTGCACCTGCAGTGACTACGATTGCATCAAAAGGTGCGTGAGCCGGTAATCCCAAGGTTCCATCGCCATGAAATAATTGAATCTTTGAACCCATCGCTTTGAATACCTCGCTGGCTGTTTTTAACAACGGAAGGATGTATTCTACACTGTAAACTTCGGCGCCCATCGCCAATAAAACCGCCGCTTGGTATCCACTACCCGTGCCAATTTCCAACACCTTTGCTCCCCTATCTATCCCCAACAACTGGGTTTGATACGCCACGGTATACGGCTGGGAAATGGTTTGGCCGTGATCAATTGGAAATGCAGCATCGCGATACACGAACTGCTCAAAATCCTTGGGAAAAAACCACTGCCTAGGTACCGCATTCATGGCATTCAACACCATTTCTGATTGTATTCCCTTCTGTCGTAACTCGTCAACCAGTCGCTTCCGCTGACCTTGATGTATCAATGTGTCTATTAAATCTGTCTTTTTCATCCCCTGTTAAAAACCCAATTTGCTGCCGCGCAACGATTCGTGAATCTTTGCATTTGACTACAAATGTAGGAACATGAGAAAAGCAGTTATCATAGGATCGAAAAGAAAAGCAGAAATTTTCGAGCATCTACTCAATACAGTAGAAGGATTCGAATTGGTGGGCTTTGTAGATCCCGACGATAGCGACAACTACACCATGTTGGGCGAATTGATGTTTGCCTTGGAGATTGCCGCCCTGGGCGATGTCTTTTTCATCGATCGCCATGTTAAAAACCTGCCTTTCGATGTGGTTTGTCACTTGGTAAAGCTTGGCAAGCACCTCTTCTTTGATGGATATCGCCATTTCAATTCGGGCGAATTGGAACAGTTGCTGAAATACCGCAGAGAATCAGGGGTGGTGGTTCAGATAGGCAATGTACTTCATAACAAGCCCTTGTTTACATCGGCGTTGCAATTGGTAAAAAAGCCCCGCTACATCAAATTAGAAAAACACTGCATACCGCCGGTTTCGGGAGAGTTCGCTGAATGGATACACACGCACTTGTTCCAAGAAATCGACCTGATTCAACGTACAATGTCATCTCGATTGCGCTCAATTTCCGCCAGGCCGATGTTCTTGTTTGGAAAGCAGACGGATTTGTTGAACATCCATTTGGAATTCGACAATGACGCCATCGCACAGATTTCTGCCGGAAGGGCCATGGAACCTGGCACCTATGGATTGAAGATTTTCCAACAAGATCGCTTGTTTTTATTGAACTTTAGCAACCACGAACTCATCGAATATCGCAAAGCGGAGCAAACAGAGCAATTGAGCTTAATGGCGGATTTCGACCATCCTGAACTACCGCCTGAATTGATTAAAATAGACCGACAGGTGATGCCGTTCGATACTTGGAAGATGGAGTTGCGCAATTTCCACGAAAATATCGCCCAAAACCTATCGCCCCTGACCCATTTAGAGCATGCGCTCGACGTTTGTCAAACCTGCGAATGGGCCATCGAAAAAATTCAGCGGAAATACCAAGACTTGTAAACTTTTCTACTCGTAAAAAATCCGCTAAGTTTGTAGGGTGAGGTCGATTGCCCAAATTTTCATTCTCGTCATTTTCAGTGCTTCGATATTCTTTGAAGCGGGCTGTAAACAGAAAGACGCCGGAATTCCATCGCGCATTGCCATAGATGCAGTGAGTCTGAACATTGACCCGGCCAATGGCAACACCATTCACCAAATCAAAGGCGTACAAGTTTTTGCCAACCAAGAACTCATCGGCAACTTTGAGCTCCCATGTAAAATCCCAGTCGACAAACTGGGAAATGTGCAAATTGATATTTTCCCATTGGTTTTTATCAATGGCAGCAGCAGTAACTTGACCCTTTACACGCCTTTGGAGGGCTATCGCGATACCCTTAATTTGGTAGCGGGAAAAACGTTGACGGTTCTACCAACCTTTACCCACAGAAAATCAACGGTGGTGCGCTGGATTGAGGACTTCGAGGACAACAATTCCACCTTGGTGCCCATTTCTCCCTCACCATTTCCGGGCGATACCCTAGGCATTGTATCCCGCGATTTCGATTTAAACGGTGCATTCAAAGGAAAATCAAATGTTTATCGATTCTGTTTTGAGGATATCGACAGTGCCAAATATTTCGATGTGGGATCATTTTTGGAGTATGCTGATTTGCCTACCAACGGAAGTGGCGTGTTTTTTGAATTCGACATCAAAACCGATTTGCCGGTGCAGTTGGCTTTGAGACGAAAAACACCCACCGCGAGCGAATTGGTACCGTATATGGTGGTAAATCCTACCGGCGGACAGTGGAAAAGATTTTATGTGAATTTGGTCTATGAATTGGCGAACCAGCCCGCAAATACAAGCATTCGGATATTTTTCGATGTAAATAAGCCGGCCAATTCGGTAGCAGGTAGGGAAATATTGTTCGATAATTTGCGTTTGAGTTATCTCAAGTAAACATGAATAAAACCAGAAGAATCGCCCTGCATGTTTTCGTGGATTGGATGGCGGCTGTAATCAGCTGGCTCGGGCTATTTTTCTTTCGCAAAAATTACATTGAGGCAAGCAAACATGGGTATGAAATCCCCATCAATCACGATGATAATTTGTGGTTGGGGTTGATTTTGGTCCCCCTGTTTTGGATTGTACTTTACAGCGTTTCTGGTTATTACAACTACATATTTCGACGCAGTCGATTGAAAGAATTGCAACACAGCTTCAATGCTTCGGTATTGGGCGTGCTTTTCTTGTTTTTCACATTGATTTTGGACGATAGTATCTCTGATTATCGTGATTATTATTTGAGCGTGGCCATCTTGTTTGGTTTTCACTTCAGCGCTACCCTATTTTTTCGTCTTGCGGTAGTAACCAAGACCATCCACAACGTAAAAAACAGAATTTGGGGCTATAATACGCTGATTGTGGGCTGCGGAGAGCGCGCTTTAAAGTTGTACCAGGAACTCAATTCTGCGAAACAATCGGAAGGATTTTTCATCAAAGGATTCGTAAAAATAGAAGACGATTGCGCACTGAAAGAAGTGGGCGCACGCATCATTGGAAATTGGAGTGATTTACCTGCCTTGATTCAGGAAAACCAAGTAGAAGACATCATTCTTTGTACGGAATCGGGTGAAAATGAAAAAATCACAGCCATCATCGACTGTGTGCAAAACGAGAATATCCATTTGAAAATCATGCCTGATCAATATAGTTTGGTATTGGGCATGGTGAAAATGAACAACATCCTTGGTACGATGCTGGTAGAGGTGGATTTCGAGGTTATGCCTACCTGGCAAAAAGTATTGAAGCGCATGATTGATATCGTTGCTTCAGGATTGGCGTTGATCTTGCTCTCCCCCATTTTCCTCATTTTGGCGATCTTGGTAAAATTGGATTCAAAAGGACCTGTTTTCTTCGTTCAACCCCGAATTGGATTGAAAGGCAAATTGTTCAACATCATCAAATTTAGATCGATGAGGACCGACGCAGAATCGAACGGTCCTCAACTGAGCCATGACCTAGATGATCGCAGAACCCGCATCGGGGTATTTTTGCGTCAAAGCAGACTCGATGAGTTGCCCCAGTTTTTCAATGTTTTCAAAGGACAGATGAGTTTGGTAGGACCTAGACCGGAAAGAGAATTTTTCAAAGATCAAATCGTTGCCCAAGCACCCATTTATCAGCGATTACAACGAATAAAACCTGGTATCACGAGCTGGGGCCAAATCAAATATGGGTATGCATCGAACGTGGAAGAAATGATTGACCGCATGAAATATGACATCCTGTACTTGGAGAATATGTCGCTCGGTCTCGATTTCAAAATCATGCTTTACACCGTATTGATCATGGTGCAAGGCCGCGGCAAATAAAGCACAACTTTTTCTGTGTAAATTTGTTTAAGGTTTACACATGGAACAAGACAAAAAGGTATCTCCCACGCCCATTTCATTGGTTTGGAATTGGGTCATCAAAGAGAAAAAGAACATCCAATTCATCTTGATTTACGCCATTGTTTCAGGACTGCTCAGTCTTGCCATTCCACTGGGTATACAAGCCTTGGTGGGCACAGTAATGGCTGGAAAACTGAGTTCAAGTTGGGTGATCATCGTGATCGTCACAACAACTTTTATCGCCTTCACCGGGGCTACCAAATTGGCACAAATCAGTATTTTAGACAGCATCCAAAAGAAGCTATTTGTAAGATATGCATGGATTTACAAGGAATCCATCAGCCAATTAAACAATACAATGTCGGCCAGTGAACTATCTGCCAAAGGCCGCAAGTTTTTGGATATCGTCACCCTCCAAAAGTCATTTTCAAAGTTGTTGGCCGATTTCACGAAAAGTGCTTTACAGATTGTGGTAGGTATACTTTTATTGACGGTTTACCATCCCGTTTTCCTGCTCGTGGGCATCGGCATCACCCTGGCCATTGTGATCGGGTTCCGGTTGACATGGAAGTCGGGATTTGAGACGGCCCGACAAGAGAGCACGATGAAATTTAAGACCTACGAGAGTATTTTGGCCCTCACAGAAGTGGAAAACGATGTAGATAAGGAACAAATCCAATTGGATAATTTCCATAACTCCGTAGACAGCTATGTAAAGTATCGCGAAGAACATTTCAAGGTTCTATATCGTCAGGCCAAGTTTGGCATAGTTACCAAGACCTTATTAACGGCCATCATGCTCATTGTGGGTAGTTATTTATTGGTGAACAACCAAATCAGTTTGGGTCAGTTTTTGGCCTCAGAAATCCTCATCATTACCTTGTTAGACGCCACAGAAAAGTTGATTTTATCGGTTGAGAATATGTATGACAGTGGAACAGCATTGGAAAAGTTAAACAGCATCGATACAAGCAAAAAATGGGAGGCCTCAATATGAAGACACGCAGCAAAAAAATCCCCCAGTATTGGTTAAAAGACAGTGTTTGGGTGGGTAGAACCATGGTTATTCGCTTGCGTATTCTGCTGGTGGTAGTATTGTTGGGGTTGTTTTTGCCTTGGCGACAGAACATTCAGGCTACCGGAAAAGTCATTACCCTACTACCCGACCAACGTCCGCAAGAAGTGCAAACCAACATCGCGGGCCGTGTAAGTCTTTGGAAGATCAAGGAAGGTGATTTCATCAAAAAGGGCGATACGGTTGTGGTGTTGACGGAAATTAAAACGGAGTATTTGGACCCTGAATTGTTGGAACAAACAGAAATACAGATAAATGCCAAGGAAAAATCGGTATTGAGTTATTCCAGTAAAATCAATGCCATCAACGACCAAATCAATCAATTGGAGAATAACCGCGACTTATCCCAATCCAAGGCAGCGAATAAAATTGAGCAAGAACAAGATAAGTTAAAAGAAATTCAGGCCGACTTGAGTGCAGCCATCACGGGTGTCAACATCGCCAAAAAACAATACGAACGCGACAGTATTTTGGCGATTGACATGCTCAGAAGTCCGTTGGAAGTAGAAAATCGCCGATTAAAATACCAAGACGCCATCGCCAAAAAACAGGGATTGGAGGCCAAGGTTCGCATTGCACAGAATGCAGTAGAAACCGCTAAAATCGAATACAGAAATGTGCGCTCTGAATATGGTGAAAAGTTGGCGAAAGCCGAGAGCGATAGATACACTGCCATTTCCGCAGAATTAGAAACGGAGGCGGAAGTGAGCAAGTTGAGGAACAACTACAACAACTACAATATCCGTAACGGATTTTATGTCATCACTGCACCGCAAGACGGCTATGTTTCCAAAACAAATATCATGGGGTTGAACGAAACGGTGAAGGAGGGACAGTCGATTTGCACCATAGTACCAGACGGGGCTTCCTTGGCGGTAGAATTAAAAATTTCTCCGAACGATATGCCATTGATTGATGTGGGAGAAAGCGTAAATTTCGTTTTCGACGGTTGGCCTACGATAGTATTTAGTGGATGGCCCGCCGCGAGTTTTGGCACATTTCAGGGCAAGGTATACGGGGTAGACAACATGATGGATACCGATGGAAAATACCGGGTTTTGGTAAAAGCTGATACCCAGAAAAAAGCATGGCCCACCGCCCTAAAGATTGGGGTTGGCGCTCGGGGCTACATGTTGTTAAAAACTGTACCCATCTGGTATGAGTTGTGGCGAGTCCTCAACGGTTTTCCAGCCGATTTTTATAAACCAGAGCCCAGCACTGAAACCAAAAAGTCGAAATGATGATCATTGGGATACTGCGTACAGGGGTTAAAAAATTGCGATCGGGATTGTCCCCGAGAAAGCAGTCTGCAATGCACTTCGCATGCATATTGCTGATTGGCATCTGCGCAAACCCGGTTGGGTCAGCCGTAGCATGGAGCAGGTCGCATCAAACATTGGATAGTTTCAGTCCCACAGGACCGGAAGGCGGCGCACTACCCTTTTCACAGGTGCTGAATTTGGTGCTCACCAATCACCCTGTATTGAAACAGGCAAACAATTATTTGCCCATCGCAAAAGCAGAATTGTTGGTGGCAAGGGGCGCATTCGACCCTAACGT
>JAHEMG010000053.1 GCA_024643755.1 Flavobacteriales bacterium
GTGATCGCTGAGACGCTAATGGCGTTTGGCTGAGTCAATGTTACCGAAGCAGATACACCAGAAGCAAGGGTTGCAGAACAACTGTTGTTATCAGAAACAACTACGTTGTAGTTACCTGCCGTTAAACCAGAGAACACGTTAGAGCTCTGGAAGGTTGAACCATTATCGATGCTGTACTTCAAAGTAGTACCACCAGTTGCGGTGATGGTGATAGTACCATCGTTGCCACCGTTACAAGAGACATTGGTAGAGGTGATCGCAGATACGCTAATGGCGTTTGGCTGAGTCAATGTTACCGAAGCAGATACACCAGAGGCAAGCGTTGCAGAACAACTGTTGTTATCAGAAACAACTACGTTGTAGTTACCTGCGGACAAACCAGAGAATACGTTAGAGCTCTGGAACGTTGAACCGTTGTTGATGCTATACTTCAAAGTAGTACCACCGGTTGCAGTGATGGTGATAGTACCATCGTTGCCACCGTTACAAGAGATATTGGTAGAGGTGATTGCAGAGACGCTAATTGCCGCAGCAGGCTGTGTGATGGTAACAGATAAAGTCTGAGTACAACCGTTGGCATCTTTGGCGGTGATGGTATATGAACCAGCAGCCAAAGAAGAGAAGGTAGCAGAAGAACCGTAAGAACCAGAACCGATCTTGTATTCGTAAGGCGAAGTACCGCCAGCCGCAGCGACAGTAACAGCACCGGTGCTATTGCCATAACACAACACGTTTGTCTGGGCAGAATTGCTCAAAGAAAGCGCAGCAGCAGGCTCAGTCACAGAAACAGAAGCGTTGGTTGCAGTACAGCCATTGGCATCAGTTACAGTCACACTATAAGTACCAGCGGCTAAAGAAGAAATATCTTTAGTAGATGCAGTGAATGAACTTGGGCCAGTCCAAGCGTAAGAGTAAGCAGAAGTACCACCAGTAACGCTCAAACTTACAGCACCAGTAGAAGCTCCTTTACAACCTACAGCAGTAATGCTAGGCGTTCCGATGCTCAACGCAGCAGCAGGCTCAGTCACAGAAACAGAAGCGTTGGTTGCAGTACAGCCATTGGCATCAGTTACAGTCACACTATAAGTACCAGCGGCTAAAGAAGAAATATCTTTAGTAGATGCAGTGAATGAACTTGGGCCAGTCCAAGCGTAAGAATAAGCAGTAGTACCACCAGAAACGCTCAAACTTACAGCACCAGTAGAAGCTCCTTTACAACCCACAGCAGTAACGCTAGGAGTTCCGATGCTCAAAGCAGCAGATGGCTCAGTCACAGAAACAGAAGCTGTGTCTTTACAACCATTGTTATCGGTACAAATCAGGGTATAGGAACCGGCCGACAATGAAGAAATGTCTTTGGTGGTCGCTGAATAACTGCTACCAGACCAACTGTAAGTAAATGGAGAAGTTCCGCCTGTCAGGGTTGTTGTAATAGCACCATTGCTGCCGCCGTAACAAGAAACTTGGCTTGCCGATAGGCTTGCATTTGGTTTTGAATTAATGGTAATGGTAATTGTATTGCTATAATCGATATTCGATGCACCATCGGTCACTTTTCTTCTGTACGATGTTGTTACAGCGATACTTGATGATTCATCATATGTACTGCTAGTAGCTCCAGAAATATCTGACCAGGTACTACCTGCATTGATTGACTTTTGCCATTGAGTAGTCAACGATCCAGTTCCGCCCGATGGAGCAGCGCTGCTGGTAAATGCAATAGGGTCAGCACCAAAGCAAATGGTTTGACTTCCGGCAATGGTGCCAGCACTCAACGAACTAAGTACAGTCACTGTTACTTGTGCTGTATCAGCGCAGCCCTTGCTATCGGTACCAATAACATCATAAGTTGTTGTGGTTGATGGTGTAGCCGTAACTGAACTGCCCGTAGAAGAAGACAGGGTTGCACTTGGAGACCATGAATATGAAGATCCACCAGAAGCAGTGAGTGATTGTGATCCTCCAGGAGAAATTGTAGCCGAACTCGGACTAACGGATACCGATGGTTGTCCATTCACCGTGATAATTTGGGTCTCGGTACAACCTTTGTTGTTGGTATATGAAATTGTTGTTGTTCCACCAGAAATACCCGTTACAGTACCTGTATTGCTCACTTTCGCTACTGAAGTGTTCGATGAACTCCAGGGGCTGCTGCTTGCCGCGGTGCCACTTCCTGTAAGTGATAGTGTGGCGTACTGACAAACCGATGTGCTACCGGTAATCGTTGGTAGGCTATTGACTACTGCATTGGCGGTGATTGAACAGCCGTTGCTGTTGGTATAAGTAATGGTTGCTGTACCAGCAGATGCACCGGTCATTACGCCAGAGGATGTGATGCTCGCTACAGCGCTGTTGCTAGTCGCCCATGGGGTAGTAGTAGCTGCGGTTCCTGAACCTGTTAGTGTGCTGGTCGCACCCACACAAACCTCCGCTGAACCCGAAATGGTGGGTAGTGCATTGATCGTGATGGTTTCTGTTTTAGAACAACCATTGCTGTTGGTGTAAGTGATTACCGATGTACCAGCCGATACGCCAGTTACAACACCCGAAGTAGAAATTGTTGCAACCCCAGTCGATGCTGAAACCCAAGCATTGGATGTAGCAGCAGTACCTGAGCCAGTCAATGTGGTGCTAGCACCAATACAAGCATTTGTTGTACCAGTAATTGTGGGTAATGCGTTTACTGCAATAGTTACAGTGTCAGAATATTTAATGGTTGAAGCAGCGTCGGTAGCTTTTCTGCGGTACAAGGTCGTTGCAGTAATTCCCGCCGCGACATCGTATGTTGCACTGTTCGCCGTGCTAATATCTGTAAATGTTGCACCGCTGTTGGTAGATTGTTGCCATTGGTAGGTGATGCTACCGGTTCCACCAGAAGCTGCGGTCGTACTTGTGAATGCAGTTGGGTCTCCACCAGAACAAACAGATTGACTGCCAGCAATTTTACCGCCTGTAAGCGGTGTGTTTACTGTTATAATAGATGTTGCAGTGTTTGTACATCCGGAAACCGCGGTGCCCGTAACGGTGTAGGTAGTTGTTACAGTGGGACTAGCAGTCACGGTTGTGCCTGTTGTTGCACTCAACCCGGTAGAAGGTGTCCAAGCATAGGTCGACGCACCAGAAGCGGTGAGCGTTTGTGATGATCCAACATTGATGGTTGCAGTAGTTGGTGATACGGTAACGATTGGAGCAGAAACTGTGTAAGTCGTGATGTTTGACTTAACCGAAGCCACTACAACAGAACTGGTATTGGTTTCTTTAACGATACAATGATAGTCTCCGCTATAGGTTGTTTGTACATTGGCCAAAATCAATGTATCCTTGGTGCGAGAAGTCATCAAGACATTGTTCTTATACCATTGGTAGGATAGCGTATTTCCCGAAGTACCCAAACTGGCTTTGATAGAAAGCGTTCTATTGGCACCTTTACAATCGCTGTAGGAAGCAGCAAGGTTGGTTGTGATGGTAGGTGTTGGAATCACTGCAGGTGTACCGCCACTTAAATCATAAGCACACATCCGGGTTTGTTCTTTTCTACCGGCACGGGTGGCTGCGAATGAATCCGTAAATTCAATTGTTACGATGTTTCCATTGCCCAAGTTTCCGCTTTTGCTAGAAGAGTAGAAGTTGTAATAAACTTTGGCATTGCTGGGGAAAGTACTGTCGTATCCGTTTGTCATATCCACCATGGGATAGTCAAAGTCAACGGAGTTGTCCAATACACCATTTGTATAGATGGCTTTAACAAAAGGAATGTTCGTCGCGGGTGTACCATTGGGAAATTGCATTTCCAAGCTGCCTGATGCAACGGAATAAGCAGTGGTTTTAGCGCGATAGCCCCAAACATACTTCAATCCTTTCGTGGTACCATTGTTTTTCTTGGTGATGGTAGGACAGCTGGTAGCTAGGTCGAAAATGTTGATTTTGATTAAACACGAGGCGGTGTCGGTACATCCGTTTGTTGTACTGGTGACAGTAACCAAATAACGTGTATCTACTGCCGCAGTGGCTGTTACACTAGCAGTCGTTGTTGAACTCAAACCCGTGGATGGTGTCCATGCATAGGTAACTCCGGTACTTGGCGTGGCAGTGATGCTTTGGGCTGTTTTAAAATTCACGGTGGCTGTTGTGGGTGATACAGCAGCTGCTGGTGAAGCGTTAACTGTGATTGATTTTGTTGTTGTACAACCTGCGCTATTTTTATAGGTGATTGTGGTAGAGCCAGCCGCAACCCCAGTAACTACACCAGAAGAACTGACCGTTGCTGTGGATGTACTCGAAGAGGTCCAAGGTGATGAGGTATTTGCTGTGCCAGAGCCAGTTAAAGTGATGTCACTGCCAATACACACAGCTGCAGAGCCAGTAATTGTAGGGGCGGTGGGGTCTGTGAGGGTAATGGTTTTAACCTGTTTGCAAGAATTTTTATCAGTTACCGTAATGGTATGTGACCCGGCTGGAATTCCCGTTATATCCTCTGTGGTTTTGGTGTTGGAAGGTCCAGACCAAGAATAGGTATAAGGGGTGGTTCCTCCTGATGTTGTCAAACTGATTGATCCAGTAGAAGTACCCGCGCAAGAGGGGTTGGTTGCATTGTCTGTTGAGAGTGCCAAATTACAGGCAGTAGAGAAGTTTGGGCCAACTGAGAAATCAAGGTAAAAAAGTGCAATCCCGTTTCCATCTGAACCTACAATAAAATCAATAGTCGATAATGTATCAAAGTAGACTCTAACCCTTGATGAGTCACTTAATACGTATGTATTATTTGATGTGATTGTTGATCTAAATTTAGTAAGTCCGGTTGTAGAGTTATATGCAGTTGTTAGTTGTGTTTTACTAGACAGTTCGTATCTTTTTAAGTCGCCAAATTCGTTGTATTGGTTACTGCCTGTATTTCCATTGCCATCAATATCATAGGTGTTAAGTACGACGTTAATGAGGTTTACTACAGTGCCAGTTTTTGTTGTAGCATCATAAGTTCCATTTTTGATAAAAGTGATGTTAAATTTCCAAGAGCCACCACCCGTATTAAAATCGAACTGGGGAGCAAAAAATGCAGAATCCCTCCCCGTAGTTAATGCACTAGTTGTTGGCCAAGCATCAAAAGACTGAAATGTTTTGATGTTTGTCATCGTTACGTTTTTCACCAAAGCGTCAATTTTTTGACCGCCAATCGTAATTACGTTTTCATACAAGACTAAGTCGCCAGCAGTGAGTCCTGGACTTCCAGTAGTACCTGTAACCTTAGGTGTAATCGTGACACCGTATCCTCCAAACTTGACTCTGTTCAAATTCGCATCATAAGTCTGAGCACTTAAGATATTGGCAATCAATAAAATGGAAGCAAAGATTCCGTACTTTAATTTGCTCGCGAGGGTTGTAAAATTTAGCATAGGCTGTGTAAAGCCGCAAAAATACGGAAAATTTAGCAAATGGCTGTTTTATATTGTGGGTGAAAACACTCACTAAAAGTATGTTCCAAAAACCACAATAGCCCAATGTTTCAAAACCTACAAAGCAAAAAGGCGATGATAGATTCTAACAGAAATCCACCACCGCCTTTGCGAATCAAATTATGATTAAATTATTATCCCTTACTTACTAATTTCCTTTATCGTGCCTTGCGGTGTAATAATCAATAAATCGGTTTGTTTGATCGTCTCCGTTTTGGTTTGAACTGGCACGTGAATCTTGTATCGCACATCTACATTGTACACAAATTGAATGGTGGGCGCCAATGGTGCTGGGTTAATCACCGCATCAAAACCATCCGATGATACCTGGTTGTAAAACATCGTGGTGCGCTGCGTGCTCGATTGCTGTGGGATCCCCGATTTTGCAGCATCACTCACCTCGTCAGCCTCCAAGGTGCTCACCGCCAAAGGCGAGTAACTGCGGTATTCGTCGATTGGGAAGTACTGATGTCTTTGCTCCTGTACCATCCTGAAATTGGTATCCAAGCTGATGCCCATCTGCTTGTAGGTTTTCAATTTTTGGTTCAATACCTGCACCGCCTTGTTCTTCAAAATTTGGTTGGCCGTTTCCGTAGAATCGTAAAAGTACTCCACCTTGATCAAATCGTAGATTTCGCACTGCGCCGCCAACGTGAACAAAGCATCCAACTGCGCCGCATTCTTGTATCGCACGTGCAAATTCTTCTGCATCTCAAAGCCCTTCGGTACCTGCGTGTAGTTTTTGCCAAACGTCTTTTTCTCCTTTTCAAAAATCGGTACCAACGCAATCATGTCGGTATAGAAATCTTCCTTTTTCAATCCGATACTCTGTCCCTGAGCGATCAATTTCGCCACCCGCTTGCTCATCAAACTATCGATGTCTTGCACCTTTTTTCCGGCTTGGTTCATATGGAAAATCGCCATGTAACTGCTAGGGGCGGCGTTGTACAACACATGTACTCTCACCAATAAATCGCTACCGTCGTAATAGCTCGACAAATTATTCTGTACCTGGTTGATCAGCAAATTGCCCTGTGAAGCCGCGGCATCGCCGTAATTCCATTGGGCTTGGTTGGTGGCCATCCGTTTTTTGCTTCTTACAGCGTTCCCGGCAGCCATTGCCGCTACCGACTCAACATCGTCATAGTTATCTGAGCGATAGGCCGCTGCTGGCGCTGCTTTGTCCTCTGATTTGTAGTAGCCGTTGTTCTTGAAACGGTTGTTTTCGTTGTAAGTGTCGTTGCCGGTGGCTTGCGCTTGGGCAGAGGGTAAAATGGACATCGCCATCAGACCAAAAATCAGTGAAGTGGTGTGGTTTTTCATAACAAATTTGGGCGCTTAATACGTCATCGCCCCGAAAGGTAAACGATTAAGGATACTGCAACGTGCCAAAATCCCCTGAAATGGTGACTTTGTTCGATGAACTCGCTTCCACACGACCCACGATTTGGGCGTCAATGTTGAAGGTTTTGGCAATCTCAATCATCTGCGCAGCGGCATTCGCATCGGTATAAATTTCTAGGCGATGGCCCATGTTGAACACCTGAAACATCTCCTTCCAATCGGTGCCACTTTCGGCTTTGATGAGTTGGAACAAGGGAGGAATGGGCAACAAATTGTCTTTGATAACGTGCACATTTTCAGTGAAATGCAATACTTTGGTTTGTCCGCCCCCGCTGCAATGCACCATCCCTTTGATTGCGGGTTTGCACGCTTCGAAAATGGCTTTCACCAAGGGCGCATAGGTTCTGGTGGCTGATAGTACCAATTTCCCGGCATCCAAAGGAGCGCCTTCAACGCCATCGGTCAATCGCTTCGAGCCACAGTAAACCACATCGCTCGGCAAATTGTGGTCGTAACTTTCGGGATATTGTTCGCGGTAGTGACTCGCGAATACATCATGTCGTGCGCTGGTCAATCCGTTCGAACCCATCCCGCCGTTGTATTGCGTTTCATAGGTTGCCTGACCGTAACTCGCAAAACCGACGATCACCTGTCCGGCCGCAATGTTCGCATTGTCAATGATCTCGCTGCGTTTGGCTTTGGCGATGAGGGTAGAATCCACAATCACGGTGCGCACCAAATCGCCCACATCAGCCGTTTCTCCGCCGGTGGTATGGATTTCGATGCCGTGTTCGCGCATGTTCGCACAAAATTTCTCGGTGCCTTCGATGAGGGCTTTTATCACTTCGCCGGGAACCAAGTTTTTATTACGTCCGATGGTGGATGACAGCATGAAAGGACCGGTGACGCCTGCGCAGAGCAGATCATCGGTATTCATCACAATCGCATCCTGGGCGATGCCTTCCCACACAGAGAGGTCGCCGGTTTCGCGCCAATAGAGGTAGGCGAGGCTGCTTTTTGTGCCCGCGCCATCGGCATGCATGATGTAACAATCATCGGGGTTGTTGCTCAACACATCGGGAACCACTTTGCAAAAAGCTTTCGGAAATAGTCCTTTGCTCACCTGACTGATGGCATTGTGAACGTCTTCTTTTTGTGAGGAGACCCCGCGTTGGGCATACTTGTTAACCATAATGCAAAGGTACATCGAAAAAACAGGGATAAAAAAGTGCTAGGTTTGTAGTAGAAATGGAAAACAGCAGACCTTTGATTTTGATCAGCAACGACGATGGCATCACGGCGCCGGGAATAGCCGCGTTGATTGATGTGGCCAAGCAGTTGGGCGATGTGATTGTGGTGGCACCGGATAAGCCGCAGAGTGCGATGGGACATGCGATCACCATCAACCATCCCATCCGCGTTACGGAGGTGGATATCCATGCAGGTGTGAAGGCCTATCAGTGTACAGGCACGCCGGTAGATTGCGTGAAAATTGCGATCGATAAATTGCTGCCTCGCAAGCCCGATTTGATGGTTTCAGGCGTAAATCACGGCAGCAATTCTAGCATCAATGTGATCTATTCGGGTACCATGAGTGCCGCGGTGGAAGCATCGATCGATGGGATGAAAGCCATTGGATTTTCGCTGTGCGATTACAGCTGGAATGCCAATTTCGAGGTGGTAAATCCCTACATCAAAACCATCATGGAGTCTGTGTTGGCCAATGATTTGCCTTATGGTACGTTGTTGAATGTAAACATGCCGGTGCCAGAGGATGGCGCGATCAAAGGGATCAAGGTGTGCAGGCAGGCCCAAGCGAAATGGAAGGAATCGTTTGATCAGCGGAAGGATCCGTTTGGTAGGGATTATTTCTGGATGACGGGCAATTTTATCAATATGGATCACGGACAGGATACCGATGAGTGGGCATTGAAGCACGGTTATGTATCGGTGGTTCCTACGATGTTTGATTTGACAGACCATCAGCGAATGGCGCAATTGAATCAGTGGGGTTTGGATGAGTTTCAAGTGTAAGGTTCGGATATAAACGTTAGAAAAGCATGAAAGTTAATTGGGGACATACCTTTTTTGGGTTGATTTTGGGTTGCGCAACGCCATTGTTGCTGGGCATGTTGATTGCGATGCCACAGGGCGTGAGTGCAGAAACGTTTTTGTGGGCGATTACCCATTTTGAGTGGTACTACAACAGCATTTTTCAGTTGGGCGTGGCAGCAAACATTGGCATTTTCTTCTTGTTGATGAAGAAGGATTCTTGGATTTATTTCAATCGCGGCTGGTTACTTGGCACCATTCTGATGACCATTTGGGCAGTAATCATTGAATTGAAATCGTTTTAATGGGAATCATCGTCGCGTAACTTTTTGCACATGACCGAGCCACAGAAAAAGAAAGTATTTGTGATTGCAGGGGAAGCCAGTGGCGATCTACATGGAAGTCATGTGGTGAGAAAATTGGTTGCGGGTGAAGGCATTGCCCCGTGCGAGGTGGTTTGTTGGGGTGGGGATTTGATGGCGCAGGCGGGCGGACGGTTGTTGAGTCATTACAAAGACCGGGCGATCATGGGCTTGTGGGAGGTGATTCGGAATTTGAAAAAAATCTCGGGTTTTTTGGATCAGGCCAAGGCCGATATTTTGGCTGAAAAGCCCGATTTATTGTTGCTGATCGATAATCCAGGATTCAATTTGCGCATTGCAGAATGGGCCAAAGCGCGCGGCATTGCAGTGCATTACTATATCGCACCAAAGGCCTGGGCATGGAATACCGGTAGGATCAAAACGATGCGCCGGGTGATTGATCAGTTGTACGTGATTTTCCCGTTTGAGGTGTCGTTTTTTGCCCAATACGGTATGACCTCTGAGTACGTGGGTAATCCCATTTTTGAGGCCATTGATCAGTCGCTGCAGCGATTTGATGAACAACGCGGTTGGGATGTGGATTTGGGTGTTGAGTTGGGCGATGCCGATGAGGTGGTATTGTTGATGCCTGGATCTAGAAAAAATGAGGTGAGTGGGTTGTTGCCCAATTTCGTGGCAGCGGCACGGAAATACAATGACAAAGCATGTTGTGTTGTGGCGGGTGCACCGGGTTTGGAGCTCTCGTTTTACCAGGAGATCTTGAGGGAATCGGTGTTGAAGGGTGAAATTTCCCAGGCCGATGCGGATGCGGTGAAGGTCTATTTCGGCGCGACCTATCATCTGTTGATGCAGTTGGGCGATGGGGGCTTTCTGAAAGGGGTTCAATCTGGTTTTAGGAATCGGGGTGTGGCATTGGTGGCCAGTGGTACGGCAACGTTGGAAACGGCTTTGTTGGGCGTGCCCCAAGTGGTGGCCTATAAGGTGAATGGATTTAC
>JAHEMG010000201.1 GCA_024643755.1 Flavobacteriales bacterium
CTTCGCAAACGGCGGGGTATAGGTTGGCGGCGGCTGTACCGGAGGTACAGATTACCCCTACGGGGTAACGCGAGCCCTGGGCTGCGCCCAGGGCCGCGAACGCCGCCACCCGCTCATCGGGGAAACTGTGCAAATCAAACCCACCGTGTTTCACCATCGAAGCCACCAACGGGGCGTTGCGGGATCCCGGACTCACCATCCACCTTGTAACACCCGCATCCGCCAACAAACACGCCAGAAAATCCAACTGAATCTTGCTACTGGCTTGCTCGGTGTTGGGAATGTGAAAGTCTGCCTCGTTCTTGTTATTCATGTCAATGGAACAATTTGGGAGTGATTGTTGGGTTCGGCGCAATTGGATTAACAGTTATTGAAAAAATGGATTGTTTGCCTTCTCGTAACCCACTGTGGTGCTGGGCCCGTGGCCGCTGTGCAATGTATATTGCTCTGGCAAACTGAAAATCTGCGCCTCAATATTCTGTAACAACTGCTCGTGGTTGCCACCGGGTAAATCGGTTCTGCCAATGCTACCCCTAAAAACGGTATCGCCCACGATGGCTTGCGACCCAACCTCGTCTACGAAGATCACATGTCCGGGCGCATGTCCAGGCACAAATCGCACTTGCAACTGAGATTCACCCACAGTGATGGTATCGCCATGTGATAAATCGTTCGTAGGCAACGGCGATGGGGTATATTTTAGGTTCCAAAGGGCTGCCATGGTCTCGGACCGGTCAATCATCACCACATCGGCGGGATGCAAATAATACGGTAAGTCATAGATTTGCTTCACCCACCAGTTGCCAAAAATATGGTCGATGTGGGCGTGCGTTCCCAACAAATGCGTGGGTTTGAGGTTGTTCGATTCGATGAAGTCTTGCAGTTGCTTGTGCTCTGAAGAATCGTACATGCCGGCGTCCACAATGGCGCAATGCAGGGTGTGTTCGCACCAGATCAAATACGTGTTTTCTTGGAGGGGGTTGAAGCAAAACGACTGCAATTTCATGGGGCAAAGGTAAGGTTGTTTCTGTTGCCATTGAATGATTTCTGGGAGATTCGATTCCAGTAAATGCCATTCGATTTTAAGATTCTATTCGATCATTGCTTCGCTGCTGGGGCATAAAAAAAGGCGGACCGTCGGTCCGCCTTTTTTTGTGTTTATGAAAGCGAGGGTTACAAGGAACCATCGCCCAATCAAATGTTCTTACAAGTGGATGCACTCGCCGTAAGCTTGCGCTACAGCTTCCATCACCGCTTCGCTCATGGTAGGGTGTGGGTGGATGCTCTTCAAGATCTCCAAACCGGTGGTCTCCAAGTTACGGGCAACAACCGCTTCGATGATGATGTCGGTAACGCCTTCACCAACCATGTGACAGCCCAACCACTCGCCGTATTTCTTGTCGAAGATTACCTTCACGAAACCGTCTTTGTGTCCGCCTGCGGCAGCTTTTCCGCTGGCAGAGAATGGGAATTTGCCGACCATGATTTCATAACCTTTTTCTTTGGCTTGTGCTTCGGTGTAACCCACGCTGGCCACTTCTGGGTGGGTGTAGGTACAACCTGGGATGTTGCCGTAGTTCAGAGGTGCTGGGTGGTGACCGCAGATGGCTTCTACGCAAATGATGCCTTCGGCGCTGGCTACGTGGGCCAATGCTGGACCGGGAACGATATCGCCAATTGCGTATACACCGGGGGCTGAAGTGCGATAGAAATCGTCAACAACCACTTTGCCTTTGTCTGATTTGATGCCCATTTCTTCCAATCCCAAGTTTTCGAGGTTGGTTTGAACACCGGCAGCGCTCAATACGATATCTGATTCCAAGGTAACCTCACCATTTTTGGTTTTTACGGTTACGATGCAACGGTCTTTCTTGATGTCCACTTTTTCTACGCTGCTCTCGGTCAAGATTTCGATACCACGCTTTTTGTATACCATCGCCATGGCTTTGCTCACTTCTTCATCTTCGATGGGAAGGATGCGGGGCATGAATTCTACGATGG
The DNA here is from genome assembly GCA_024643755.1 of Flavobacteriales bacterium. Lineage (GTDB taxonomy): Bacteria > Bacteroidota > Bacteroidia > NS11-12g > UBA955 > UBA955. The sequence continues at coordinate 2,002 of JAHEMG010000201.1, forward strand.
TTACTTTGGTTCCGATGCTGGCATAGAAGTAAGCGA
>JAHEMG010000204.1 GCA_024643755.1 Flavobacteriales bacterium
CTGGATTCTCAACCCACGGTGCCGGTGCCTTCGGGGCTACCTTGTCCATCGGAACCGAAAGAAATAGCCAGAAACCCTACTATCAAATCGATCAGAGTCTCGGCAGCTTCGGAACCATCAAAACAACCTTGAAAGGTGCGCTTAAACCCATCCAATTGTCGAACCAAGAAACTTTGTTCATCTCTGCCCGACTCAGCGAAATCCTCTCCAATGGATTTGTGGATCGCGCGGCATCCAACCTTGTGGGTTATCAAACGTCTATCGCCTACGAGAAAAAGGCCAAAAAAGCGCGACCTCAACCCGCCAACCCATCCAGTAGCGAACAGCTTTCCAGCAGCAAACAAACCAAAGTATTCGACATCAATACCACCCAAATTAAGTTCTTGGCCTTCGGCGGTCGAGAAAACACCTATCAAGCGTGGTGGGGCGTGCCCATCGAAAAGTACAACATGGGCGATAACCCCGATTCTACCAAGCTCGCAGCACTCCAAAATCACTACCTCCGAAACAGCGGGTTCATCGGGGCTACCTATCGAAACAGCACAGACAGCAACAACCTGTTCAACGCCAACCCCAACCGATACAATTATTACACCTACGACAACGAAGTCGACAACTATCAGCAACACCACCAGCACCTGTATCTAACCCATAATTACCGGGGCAAGAACGGACAGCAACAGCAAGTGGCAGCCACCCTTTACCACACCTTTGGGACTGGCTATTTCGAGCAATTCCGCTATGGAGATGCCTTTTCCAAATACAACATCCCACCCATCCGAATGGCGGGTGATACCAATTTAACCGTTTTGCTCACCGCCTCTGATTTGGTGCGCAGACGCTGGCTCAGAAACAACCTCATTGGTGTGAATCTACACCGGAATATCGCCCTGAAAAAAGACAACCTGCTGCTGGGAGCTGGCGCCAACCAATACTACGGACATCATTTCGGAGAGGTAACCAAGATCATGGCTTTGCCCATCCCCGAGCAAAACCCGCCCCGTGAATACTATCGTGGCATTGGCAACAAATCGGATGTGAACCTGTTCGCCAAATACAACCACCCCTTCGCTTTTGGTAAACCCTACAATGAAACCCGTGGAAGTGTCTATGTGGATTTGCAGGTACGAAAGGTGAATCACGTGGGTAGCGGTACCGACAACGACCTAAGAAACATCGATTTCAACGGCAATTTCTTGTTTTTCAATCCAAAAGCGGGCTTCCAGTTGCAGCATGCCACACATCACCACATCACAGGATACCTGGGTGTTGCAAACCGCGAACCCTCTCGCTCAGATTTCACCGACAACCTCAGTGGCGATGTTCCACGACCTGAGCGCATGGTCAACGGCGAACTGTCGTACCTCACAACCTTTCCTGCATTACCCACGTTGAATGGAAAAAGCCATGATAACCATTTCCGAATCAATGCCTATTACATGCATTACAAAGACCAGTTGGTGCTTACGGGTGCCGTGAATGACGTAGGGACACCCCTGCGCAAAAATGTGGATTTGAGTTACCGTCGCGGTTTGGAATTCGAAGGACAGTATGTGTTGTGGCAAAAGGATGTTTCTGTGGCCAATCACGCCTATTACGAACGTCATTACATCCATTTGATCGGCAACTTATCGCTCAGTCAGAACATCATCCCTGAGTCAAAGGTTACTTGGCAAGATTACGGCACGGGGATTCCGGTTGATACCATTTACAAGAACGCCCCCATCGCTTATTCTCCCAACATGGTTGCTGCTTTGGGATTGCAAACCCAGCTAAAACAATGGAATTTTGTATGGCTGAGCAAGTGGGTGGGCCGACAGTTTTTGGACAACACGGGCGATGTTTCACGCAGTTTGAATCCCTATAAATTCAGTGAGGTAACGGTGAACTACACGCACAAATTCCGCAGTGGCACATCGTTAACGCTCAAGGCACAATGTGTCAATGTTTTCTCAGGGCGATATGCCAGCAACGGCTACACTTGGGGCTATATGTACGGTTCAAGAGACATCACGCAGGAGGTTTTTGT
>JAHEMG010000057.1 GCA_024643755.1 Flavobacteriales bacterium
GGAAGAGCTGCGATGGACATGGTAAACGAAGTTCGCAGACAGTTCCGCGAAATTCCAGGTATCATGGAATACAAAGCACAACCTGAATACGAGAAGTGCGTAGCAATTTCAACAAAGGCCTCTATCCGTGAGATGTTGGCTCCTGGTGCGATTGCATTGATTTCTCCTGTGATTGTTGGTTTCTTGTTCGGTCCTGAAGTATTGGGCGGTATGTTGGCCGGTGTAACGGTTTCTGGTGTATTGATGGGTATCTTCCAATCAAATGCTGGTGGTGCATGGGACAATGCCAAGAAGTCTTTCGAAAAAGGTGTAATGATCAACGGCGAGATGTTCTACAAGAAATCTGAGCCACACAAAGCATCTGTAACAGGTGATACAGTGGGTGATCCTTTCAAAGACACTTCTGGTCCATCTATGAACATCTTGATCAAGTTGATGTCGATCGTTTCATTGGTTATCGCTCCTTTCATTGCTGGTAAAACATTTGGCGAACGTCCTAACCACGGTCAAGGCGCTGCTTGTGTTGAAATGCAACATTGCGAAAAGGAAATGATGGGCAAATGCGATATGAGCAAGTGTGCTACAATGACCAAAGAACAGTGTGCTGCGATGTGCGATTCTATGGGTTGCGATTCTACCGAGAAGGCAGCTTGTATGGGCATGTACGATGCGGATGGCAAGTTCATTGGCAAAGGACACGAAGGTTGCTCTAACGAGCCTGCTTGCAAGGAAGACAACGACAAAACTTGTAGCAAGGGCGATGCCTGCTGCAAGAACAAGAAAGTTGAAGCCCCTGAAAAGAAGGCTTGCTGCAAAGACAAGAAATAATTCATAGAGCTTGATGTTGGGAGGCACTCTCCTACCGTCGGTTTGAAATAACGTCAAAGGCCACCCAACGGGTGGCCTTTGACGTTATAAGTAGAATGAGCTAGCCTCCGGAAACCGCCTGTGGAAGAAAGTAACACCCAAAGGCAGTGGCGCTGTCATCTCCACTTATTACTATCTTCGTGATGCACAAGGAAACGAAATGTGTCGTTACGTTAAATATACCAATACAACCAGCCAACTCATGTACGTGGCCGAAGAGCATAGCATCTATGGATCTTCTCTCGTTGGTGTAGATAACCGTAAGGATACATTGAAAGTTCCTCATAATTATAAAGAAAACAATCCACCAGGTCAACTAAAAAAATAGTTAAATAACCTTCAAAGCGCTATATTAGAAAAATTAAAAATGAAATTTAATTTAAAATATTTAACTCCATTGTTTAGTTTAATAACAACCATCATCATTAGTAGTTGTTCAGATAAAACAATGTTTAAAAGAGAAATAAAAAAATGTGCTAAGGTCAGTAAGCCGGGACTGTTATCTGTTTATCAATGGCAGAATAATTTTCATTACATGTACGAAAAAGCAAATTTAGATAGCATATTATCAACTACGGATACAATATACGTTATAATTAAATACAATCAAGGTTATTCTACGTACTTTGCCATTCAAATATTTGCAAAAGAATGGGAATACTATTTGTGGCTAACTGACTATAGTAAATCATTAAAAAAATGTCTTGATACTTATTTTTATAATGATCCTTTACTGCTTTTTTTGTTGAAAAGAAAAGATTTCATTTATTTTTCCGATAACGATAAATATTTTGTAACAAAGGAAAGTAGAAAGTCAATTTTAATGCTTTGCACAAAAGATTCAAAGGGCAAATTAAAACGTGAAATTATTTGCAATTAATTATTTTATTAAAAACAACACCATTTAAATTGCAGTTGTGAGGTTATGACATTTCCAATTGGAACCTTTACCACCGTCAGTAAGTTTGAGGCCAGTACCACCGGTAGTGATTTACTGGCTGCCCGCTGCGACCTATGGAACGGAAGCATTTCCCACATGGTTACTTGTTTACCCAAAGTCAGTGATTACGCTGCAAACCAAACAACCCGAATGGCGATTGGATTATGAAAATGGATGACGTTGTTGATGATGCGGGTAACATGTTGCCCTTTGACGATATCAGAAATAAGTTTGCAATACCTAATGAAATATCGGGCTATAAAAAAGTTACAGTTGGAAAAGGGGTAGAATTACTAAAGGGAGAGGCAAATGGTGGCGGTGGTTTTGAAGGAGGAGGAACGCAATATCAAATAACAGGAGGAAAAGAAAATGTAGTTTATGAATAGACTGAAAATAACATTAGAAGAAAATATATATTACGTTAGTGATTACTTGCTTTGTAAGGGGAATTTGTTTTTGAAATTAGTTGACGAAACAAAAGAACCTTTTAAAGGAAATGTTGTTTGTGTAAATAATAGATTTGAAATTTTACATCGGTTTAATGAAAATACAGCAACAGGAATTTTGACGAATCAGGCGTCTTTAATTATAGACTCTTCGGGGTATCAATTTTATTTTGACCCAACAAATTTTGTTAAACTAACCTCCGAATGGAGTAAATAAAAAAGACCCTCAGAACGAGGGCTTTTTTATGCTTTACTAAGTGCAGAGTTAAGCAAATCCTTTAACCGTTTTTTAGCAACAAGTGCATCAAGCATAACAAAAAATGCTTGCTTCTCTTTTTTATCAAGTTCCTCAATAAGAGTAATTTTTTCTATTACAGATTTATCCAACGAGTTCACATCTTTAAAAACTTCATCCGCTATAAGAAGTTCGGAAACCTCCTTGGAAAAACGCTGACGATAAACCCTCTTCGTCGCTCTAATTTGACCCCACTTCATCGGAACTATTTACAACTCAAAATACCCAATGTTACCAGTGTTTAACTCCTTAATATGCATCATTGATTTGTCTTTACCGAGGGGGTCAATTTGAGTCCGACGGAGAAGGGTCAATTTGTCCGATTATTCCAAATTATACTTTACTATTGCTTTACCCTTCCCTGAATGACCATTTATTAATAACTCAAAAGTATTTGAATGTTTAGTAATAGTATCTCCTTCCGAAACATTTGAAAAAACTTTAATCTCAACCTTTCCAATTGTTGTTTCATTTTTAAGAGAATCGGTTATACTGACAACATACTTTATAGGTGTTTCTTCATACCTTTTAATATATGTAACAATTCCCCGAAAGCTTGATTTGTAAAACTTATCAATATACTCCTTTTCCTGTTGTTGAAGGGCGTTCCAATATTGCTCTTTCAGTAAATTATTACTGTAATAACGCCAAACCACTATAGTTCCAATGGCTAAAACAGCCACTACTAAAAGAATTTTATATTGCTTTCTCATATTATTATTGTTCTTCTAATGTTCCAGCAGCAGGTGCAGCAGGCATTATCGGCACATCCTGTAATGTTCGTCCAAAATTCCAATGAGAAGGTAAATCTGTATGCGAATTAACTGGGCCATTTAAATTTATACTACTACTTGGAATTGTAAAGTTTCTTGTAGTCGGTTCATTAGAGTAATAAGGATAAGACTTATCACCCGCAGCATCAGCCACCTTCCATACCATGTCGTTAACATGTCGTATATGAAAATGTGAATTAATTCCAGTATTGCCTTGTGGATCTTCCGAATTTCCAAAGACCGGATTATCCGAATCAGTTCCAAAAGCAGAATTCTTTGCAGGTATTCCAATGGTTATAAGATTAACCTTAATTCCATATTTATCATTAAGCATCTGTGCTGCTTGAACAGAAACATTTCCACCGTGACTATATCCAATTAGTGAAACAGATTCATTCTCAGTAATTTCTCCACTTTGCATTACCTGGGCTCTTGTTTCGACTATATGAGCCACTAATTCCTCAGCAGCAACCTTCCTCATTTTACTATCATTATATACAGGAGCATTCCATCTAAACTTATCATCAACTTTTGAATTCCCTGTGATCCTTTTAAATTGAGAAACAGCACCAGCAGTGAAATTTACTCCTGTTTGAGTTTGGGTAGTTCCATGCACGAAGAAAGCCTCTAATCCCTCCAAATCTATTGCCTGTATTGCAGTATTACTTGCAAATTGATATGGTGTAAGTTCAGGGTACATTTTAGCTAACGGATCAACACTTAAAAACCGTCCCAACCGTCCATCATAAATCCTAATACCATAATCTTGGGTTTCTGACTCGTTATCGCCTTCTTTGCCATTAAACCCGAACCTATATTCCATACTGGAGTAGCTTCGTCCGGTGATTGGTGCACCGAAGGGATAATAATCTGAAGCTGAGGATATTTCGGGTTGGAAATAGATAGTTCCACTAGAAACCTTATACACGGGTTTGTCGGATACGGTAACAAGGACGTTTCCGAGGTGATTGGCGAGTTCAAAGTATTTCAGGCCTAACTCTCTTCGCGATGTGCCAACCCCGCCCCAAGAGGGAGAATAATTACCTGCTTTGTAGAGTGTGTCTTTACGTCCATCAACGCCTACTCTAGAAGACCCATAGATGCTATGCTCTTCGGCCACGTACATGAGCTGGCTGGTTGTATTGGTATATTTAACGTAACGACACATTTCGTTTCCTTGTGCATCACGAAGATAGTAATAAGTGGAGATGACAGCGCCACTGTGTGACACCAAGTTGCTGCTTTATAATGAATTCAGAAACTTCTCGCTAAGTCGTTAAAAAGAAGGGCCAGCAAAATTGCTGGCCCTTCTTTTTGAATTTATCCGTTACTCATTACCGCAACACCGGCAATCTCAACAGCGGGTACTGAGACGCCATCGCGTTGTATTGGTTTACCACATCGCCCAGCTGGGCATTGATTGTCACCAAGGAAGCATTCACCATATCCAACTTCTGCAAATGTGTTTTCGTGGGTGCATTCAACGCATCCATGCAAGAATAATACGCAGAACCAAACAGCTCGTTCAACCCCTCAGTGGTTTCAAATTCCTCAGCAGCCAAAGCCGCATTGCCGTTCAATGCCAAGTTCACCTGGTTTAGGGTCAATTGTAACTGGGCCGACAAATGAGCAAAATCCCGGGCATTGGTATTGGGAACCCCCACCGCATTTTTCATCGCATTGATGCCCGTTTGAATTTCATCCAAACGCAAATTGGTTGCACTCAGACTCTGCTTCACCTGAAACAATTTCGCCACTTGGGCCGACTTCTCTTCCACACTGGCCACAGCGATGCTGGCTTCGTACAAATAAGAAACCTTGATCTCTGTTACACCCGTTAAATTGGTCACGTTGCCATTGTCCATCAATTCCAAACTCGCGTAATAGGTCCCCGGAGTGACATACGGTCCCCACCCCGCTTGATATCCTTTGTCCGTTGGCACCGGCAATGAAGGATCCGAATACCGTAAATTCCATTCCGTTTTCGCCAATCCCTTCGCCGCATTCAAAGCGTATTTCGCCACCACATTGGATGGAGTTACCTCCTGAGAACTGCGAATCACCATGTATACCTTCGACGCCTCTTCCATGCTCTCCAACACAATCGAATCCTTGGCAGGATAAATTAGCGCATTGGGATTCTTCGCGGCATCCGTTTCACGCTTTTTCCTGCGACTGGCGATGGTTGAAAACTCCTTTTCAATATTGTAAACAATCACTGCGCCGGTGGCTGGATTCGGTGCTGCAAATCGAGAAGCCCCTTTGTGTCCGTTTCCACTCCCTCCCAAGGGCGATGCTGGAATGAACAACTTCACCGGAGTCACAGGCAAAATGTAGTTTCGCTTGGCAACAACAGCATCTGCCGTCATCATCGCCTTGAATTCTCTGATTTTCTCGTAATCATCGCAAACCGCAAATCCCCGTCCGAATGTGGCCAACACCAAATCATCATCGCGCTCTTGAAACACCATGTCTTTCACAGCCGTTGGAGGCATCCCCCCCTGCCATGAATGAAATTCTGCTCCGCCGTTAAAGCTGATATGCAATCCAAATTCGGTGCCCACCAAAACAATGTCCTGGTCTTTGAAATCTTCGATCACGGTCTTCACCGGACCATTTTCTGGCAATCCCTTGGTGATTTTGGTCCAAGTGGCTCCCCCATTCGTGCTTTTGTACACATAGGGCTTGAAATCGCCAAAGCGATGGTGATCCAATACAACATACACATTGCCTGAATTGGGCGATGCATACACCATAGAAATGAAGGGATGTCCCACACCATTGGCCTGTCCTTTCGGGGCCTCCGGGAAATTCAATTCCCCATTGGCAGCGGCTCCGCACTTCAACCAAGTACTGGCATTGGCCTCTTTGCGCCACACCAAACCATCGTCGGTGCCTGCGTACAACTCGCCATTTTTGCCTTCGCTCAAGGTGGTAATATTGCCGTAAATGCTCGTACTTTGGTTTTTCACAACGGCATTCACACCCCAAACTTTCCCCATGATGGGCAGGGTGTTGCGATCGATTCCGCGCGACAAATCCCCGCTGATGGGTGTCCATGAATCGCCACGATCCTCGCTTTTGAACACGCGATTGGCCGCAAAATACAGTACTTTGGGGTTGCTGCGAGAAATGATCAAAGGCGCATCCCAGTTCCAACGCAAAGGCGCTTCATACACGCCAATGGTGGGTTTAATATCCACCGCTTCACCGGTGACTTTATCGTATCGAACCAAACCGCCATATTGCCATTGACTGTATACGATGTTGGGGTTGGTGGGATCGATCTGCGACTTAAAACCATCGCCGCCCACGGTCACATACCAATCGTCGTTGCTCACACCGTTGGCTGAATTGTTCTTGGCCGGACCGCCCAAGGTGTTGTTGTCTTGGGTACCGCCGTAAATGTTGTAAAAGGGCGATGCATTGTCTACCGATGCGCGATAAAACTGGGTGATCGATATATTGTCTTTGTAGTTCCAGTGCTGGGCATTGTCAAACGTTTCATAGAGTCCGCCATCGCATCCAACCAACCAATGGGAAGATTGTGCCGGATCGATCCAAATCACGTGATTGTCGACGTGTTTGTTGCTTTCGCCTGCGTTTCTGAGGGTTTTACCGCCATCGTCTGACACCTTCATGTAGGCATCCATCACAAAAATACGGTTGGGGTTGGTGGGATCCACAAAAAGTTCTTGGTAGTAGTTTCCGGCGGTGAAGAATGGGTTCTGCTTAGACCAGCTTTCGCCGTAATCGTAGCTCACGAAAATACCCCCTTTTCCCTCTTCGGCTTCCACCATCGCATAGACCAAACCCGCTTTCAGGGCCGATACGCCGATGGTAATTCTGCCGAGTTCGCCGCCGGGAAGTCCGCCAGCCAATTTGCGCCACGTTTTACCGTTGTCTGTGCTCTTGTAAAGGGCCGATTCTGGTCCGCCACCCAAGTAGGTCCATTCATGTCGTCTGCGCTGATGAAACGCCGCATACATGGTACCTGGCATATTGGGATCGAGGTATATTTCATTGCAACCGGTGTTATCAGAAACATGGAAATTGCGCACCCAGGTTTTGCCACCATCTTCGGTGAGATAGAGGCCACGTTCGCCGCCTTCTTTCCAAACGGGACCGTAAACAGCCACCCAAATGCGGTTGGAATTGCTTGGGTCGATTTTGATCATGCCGATGTGCTCTGAGAGTTTCAGGCCCATGTTTTCGAAGGTTTTTCCGCCATCGAGACTGCGGTAGATACCATTTCCATAGCCCACACTGCGTTGGTTGTTGTTTTCGCCGGTGCCCACCCACAGGATGTTGGGATTTTTGGGATCCAGGGCGAGACAGCCGATGCTTTGGGTTCCGTAGCCATCAAAAATGGGTTGGTAAGTGGTTCCGCCGTTGGTGGTTTTCCAAACGCCGCCGTAGGCCGCCGCGATGTAATACTCGGCTTTGTTCAGGGGATTCACCGCGATGTCAACGATTCTGCCGCTGGTGGTTGCTGGACCGATCATTCGGAAATTCACTTGACCCAAAATGGGCTTGACCAAGGAGTCTGCAACGCCTGTGGATGCCACGGTTGTTGGCTTCTGCGATTTTTTGTCGACAGGTTTTTGAGCACTCAATGGGTTCAGCGCCAATGCCGTTGCCACCGTTAACACAAATGGTATAGTTTTCATGAATGTAATTGATTGAAATGTTGAAGTAGTTGTTGGGAAACTGCTGTCCATGAGAATGTCTTCCGCACATGCTCTCCGCCCACGGCTGCCATGGATTCTCTGAATGCATCATCGCGCAGCAATGTCAGGATGTGATCGGCGAAATCCCGTGGGTTATCGGCCATCAAGATTCCCTTGCCGTTTTCCAAACCTAGGCCTGCAAATCCAACCTCAGAACAAACCACTGCTTGGTTCATCGCCAAGGCCTCAAGCACTTTGTTTTGGGTTCCTGCGCCAATCCTTAGGGGCGATACCACCACGTTGGCTTTGGCATATTCATCGGCCAAATTGGGAATAAACCCTGTGATTTTCACACGCTCTCCGGCCAGATCCAAGACCGACTTTACCGGACGCTGTCCAGCAATCACAAATTCCACCTCGGGGTTTTGGGCCAACACCAATGGCAGGATATCAGAAACAAAGTATTGCACAGCGTCGATGTTGGGCGCGTAATCCATGTTTCCGGTAAACAAGATCCGGTTCTTGACGATCAAGGACGAACTCTGTGGAGAAAACGAGGTCAAATTGACGCCATTGGGCAGCAAGGCCACATTGTGGATACCCAGGTTTTTCAGGTAGGTTTGATCTTCCTGTGAGCAGACCAAGGCCTTGCTAAATTTGGGCAACATCTGCTTTTCATAAGCGGCCAAACGACGAAATTCCAGGTTGCGGAACCATCGATCCAAAGGATTCTTTGCCGCAGCCACCCTGCGTTTCCAATACAAACTAAAGGCATCGGGCAAGTCTAGAATGGCGTTGGATGGCACTCCGTTTTCAAAGTATTGCGACATCCGCAAGTGCTGCACATGGATTACGTCAAACTCGTTTTCAGCCATCAACTGCTGTAGCTGTTTGGCGAAGTTGTTGGATCGAAAGTATGCGACTTGTATCGGTCGGTTCGAAAAAAATCCCCATGCGGCAGACAGGGCCGACACCCATTTGGATTGGAAGGTATACTGAATGGTTTTGAACAAGGGGCGATTGGAATTGCCCGATGCGGGTGCTTGCAAATGGGTCACCGAGTCTAAGTCCTCCTGGTTTTCTGCGATGGTAATCAAATGCAATTCGTGGTCCTCACACAACTGAGAAGCCAAATTGTAGATTTTTAATTTGTCGCCCCGAAATGGAGGGTATGGCATGCGGTTGGCAACAAACAGAATCTTCATAAAAACAAAAATATCACTAGTGATCAGAAAATGGTACAATCGTTCACAAAATGAGTCCCTGTGTAGATAAACATTTCACAGGAACTGATCCAAACTGTTCAAAACTTGGCTAGTTTTGTTTTGCATGATAGGGTTAAGTGAGCGAATAGCAAACATCGTTGAGAGCCAAACTTTGGCTATGACCAAGCGTTCAAGAGAGCTAAAAGCAACGGGGGTTGACGTTATCAACCTCAGCATTGGCGAGCCAGATTTTGACACCCCCAGCCACATTTGCGCGGCGGCAACACAAGCCATGGCCAAGGGATACACCCATTATCCGCCGGTTTCAGGGTTGCCCGAATTGAGGTCGGCCATTGCGAAAAAGCTACAAACAGAAAACCAATTACCGTATCAACCCGAGAACATCATTGTGAGCAATGGTGCAAAACACTCGTTGTTGAACGCCATATTATCGCTGGTCAATCCCGGCGATGAAGTGCTCATCCCTGCCCCATTTTGGGTAAGTTACCCATCAATGATTCGGTACGCGGGGGGAATTCCTGTGAGTATCCCAACGTCGGTTGAAGAAGATTTCAAGGTAAGTGCCGAAAAGTTGGCGGCGGCGATCACACCCAAAACCAAGCTATTGCTGTTTTCATCGCCCTGTAACCCCAGTGGAAGTGTGATGAGCAAAGCAGAGTTGGCGGCATGGCGCGATGTATTGGTGAAGCACCCGAACATCTTCATTCTGTCTGATGAGATTTATGAGAAAATCAATTACAGTGCGGCGCATTGCAGTTTGGCGGAATATCCTGAATTGTTCGATCGCATTGCTGTAATCAATGGATTGT
>JAHEMG010000065.1:0-2252 GCA_024643755.1 Flavobacteriales bacterium
TTTAGAAGGTCGTTTTTGCCGTTCGTGAAACGAATGTTTTCTGAATTGCTTAGTTGCGTCCAAGTGCCATCGCACAAACTCCCATCTGCATGGTTGATGGTTTTCCATGCCACTTGCTGATTGCAATACGCTGATACGGCATTGATCACAAAAGGCGTATTCTCACAAGCGTTGGATGGGTTTGATGCGATAATTGAAACGGTGGGTTGGTTTCGGATCGTTACTTGATAGTCCTCAACGTCTTCGCATCCATTGCTGTCGATGAGGTGATAGGTGAAATTGTAGGGTCCTTCAAAATTGCTTTGGAGTCCCCGGGAAAATGGAATAAAAATGGCGCTGTCAACAATTTTAACAAGGCTATTTTTAGATGCCCAAAACCCATTTTCAACTTTTGGGAAAGTCAAATTTCCATTTACTTTGGTGTTTAAATCCAATTGCGATTTTGATGCGCAAATAGTGTCGTTTGTGAATAGTACGGCATTGGGTGTGTCGTTCACGCGCAGGTAAAAACTATCCGCAATCAGGCATCCAGTGGAATTGTTGGAATAGCGAATCAGCCAATTGCCAACGCCATATGCGGGTAAAAACTGATGCCCGTTTATTAATTTCAGGGAACTGTTTGCGGGGTTGATTCTGATCTTGTTGTGTTCAATGATCTCAAATTTGGAGCCGTCGTTTTTAGTGGCTGGGATTCCATTGACCAGAACCCATTGCAATAAATTCATGGTGTCGCTGTTGACACAGGCATCGCCCGGTGCAGTGATTTGAATTTTTGGCTCAGCGATGATGCGCACTTTTACGCTATCCTTTGAGAAACAAAGGGTGCTAGAATCCCTCACGAGCAATTCGAAGTGATAGTTTCCGCCGTAATTATCCTCCGCGGGGGATCCAAATGCAAACTGCCACTGCTCGATTTTATTGTTGTAGTATCGTTGTAGCAAACGATTTGAGTCGATGTTTTTGGGGAAACCGTTGGGAAGCGTTGACCAGAAGAAATGGAAATTGGCTATCGATTTGGGCTCAACAGTGATCTCATTCATGTTGATCGCTCCTCGGTTTTGGCAAAAGGCACTATCGATCAGTTGAATGATGGGGTTTCCATTGATTTGCTGAATGACACTGTCCACGTTTGTGCAACCATTGGTATCGGTATATGCAGCAAAAATCTTGGCTCGAAATGGACTGTTGTTTTGTAAACGTTCGTTTTTTAACGATGAAGTTGTGAATACACTTTTCAGTGGGTTGATGGAATCGATGTAATTGTAAACGGATCCAGGCACTGGGTTGGTTGATCGGGTGGTTTTGGTTTTGTAGTGATTGGCTGTGTTGAATTCAACGGCCCAGAATCGCGATTTGGGGTCATTGCCCATATTGAAATAGGGGTTTACATTGAAATTGCCGTCGGCAAAACATCGATTCGGAAATGGATTGGGGCTCCAGCCAACCGATGGCAGGGTGCGAATGCGCAATCGAATGCTATCGATATGTGAACAGCTGTGACCTGATTGTATTACTATGGTGGTGAGCGTGTATTCATGTTGTTGAATACTGCCTCCGGGTGCATTTGGGTTTTTTGCTATGATATCATAAGATTGGTTGTTGCCAATAATGACGTTGTTTTGGAGATCGAACCAAGAGTAGGTCGCAACCAGGCCTGAAGGTTTGTGGTTGGCCGATAATTGAATGGGCTGCTGATGACAAATTTGGGTGTCTCGCCCAGCAAAACTTTTTACCGTGTCGTTCACGAAAAGCGATACTGTGTCTTCAGCCGAACATAGCCAATTCTTTTCTGTGACTTTCAAAATGTATGTGCCTGCGACATTGGGACGAATGACCCTAGATGTTTCATCAGTATTCCAATTGTACATTACGGTGTCGGCGTGCTGGCCATCAAATTCCGCGGTTTGATACGTGCAAATTCGTTGATCCGGACCGAGGTTGACTGTTGGTAACGGTTTGATTGTGATCGTGGTGGTGTCGAAAAATATGCATCCAATGGAATCGGTGATTTTAATCCGAATGGTGGAATCGGTGGTGAGGTTTTTTAAGGTCAATTGGGAAAGGGTATCTCCCGAAAGATGTATTTCAGATTTCCAGGGTTTGAGCGATCCCGTGTCCTTTTTGATGCGCGTCCAATAACATTGATAGGGTTTTTGCGCATTCAGGATGTTTGCTGAAAGTTTGATATCACCCGAGTAACAGGCAAAAGTGTCTGTTTTGGCAATCTCCACAGATGGCGGATTTTTGAGTGT
>JAHEMG010000065.1:2352-9900 GCA_024643755.1 Flavobacteriales bacterium
TCCAATAACATTGATAGGGTTTTTGCGCATTCAGGATGTTTGCTGAAAGTTTGATATCACCCGAGTAACAGGCAAAAGTGTCTGTTTTGGCAATCTCCACAGATGGCGGATTTTTGAGTGTTATGGTGTCTTTGTAGAGGGTAGGGCAATTGAATTCGTTATTGATTGTATGCCAAACAATGAACTTCCCTCCACGATAAAATTTGAATGTATCTAATTGTCGTTTGCTCTGGAACAGGGTGGTTTTTCCGGTGATATCGGTGATTTTCCATTGGAAATTGGGGGTGCCTTTGAAGTTTTTATCCAAACTCGCTGATACCGCAAGTAGGCCACAAGGTAAGCTTTTGTAATTTCTTTGGCTGTGCGCGCGGGGCAGAACCTTGATAAGAAACGTGCGTGTGGCGATCGCGGGCACGGGACAGTGTTTGTCTGATACTGTGACATTGAATGAGTAAGGGACATCGGAGGCAGATCCCACGGAGGGGGTCCATTGGAATTCGCCGTATGCTTTGCGCTTATCGGGCCAATCAGATTTTTTGGCAATGACGAATTGTGCGTTGGGGATGCCGGAATTCCATTTGATCGATGTTGTGTCGGGGACGGTTTGGAATGGCGTGTATGTTTCGTCGTCGGACGATATTTTGATTTTAATTGTTTCCCCTTCGCAAACTTTGGAGTAGGTGGTTCCATCGATTTGGGGGCTATTGTTATACCCACAGTTGCTTTCGATCAAGAATTCAATGTCGCGCTGAGTATAACCGATTTTCAGCCAATTGTTTGAAGTGTCTTTGCGCCATTCGGTAACGCCGATAACAAACAAAGTGAATTCATCGCACTTTTTGGGTGTAAATATTAGGTCGCCTGAACTCTCACTGAAATAAATCCCTTTGGGTGGATTGGCTTTGGGGTCTGGGGTACATTTTATTGAGGTGCTGGGAACGCAGAAAGGCGTGAGGGGATACCTTGCTGTGAAAGGGGCGTCATAACTATGCGATGAAGTGGGGTTGATTTTCGCCTGTTCCATTGAATAGGAGAAGGAATCATAGTCCAAAGTGTCAATGGCTCCCAAGTTGTAATAAAAGGCTTGGTTACAGCATGCTGAATTTATCGGCGTATAAGTGAGGTTGGGAGAGGAGTTGGTTTTTTTAGATGATTTGTTCAAATTGCAAACATTCAATGTGGCGTAGGTGTAAAAATCAGCGGCACCTCCCGAGGAGGCCGTTCCCGCCCACCCAGTTGCAGTTGTGAATGTGGTGCTGCGATTGTAGTAAGATGTAAAAAAGGTTAAATCACAGTAGGTTGACCCCAAGCCAATGCCGATAAAAGGAGAGGCGCCCAAGTCAACAGTGGCTTCATAGGTTTGTTCTTCCATACCAATGCCACTTCGATAAGAATTTGCTGTTCCACAGGGGTTGGCGGCCGTTGAGCAAATGGGTGTAATGTCGCGAATGGCGGTACGCGTCATTGAAACTGTTTTGGTTGTGGTTGATTTGCTGCCGTTGTTTCCAAGAAACCAGTACAAGTCCCAAGTAGACGGGGCTGATTTGGACATGCAATGTCGGTAGTATTTGAAAGTTATTTTGTATTTGCTGCTGCCGAGATTCAAATAAGTAATGTCTCCACCCACATTTCCTGATGCTGTTTTGGAATAAAAGAGGAGCAAGAGAAAAATGAATAGGGGTATCGATTTTTTGAGAATCATGAAAGATTTTATCGCGTTTGAAATAGACAAATTTACACGCTAGTTCGAAGCATTAGGGTGGATTGTTTTTGAAATTAAATTGGGCGGTGTGATTCTATCTAATTAATATCTAAAACCTAGGGTTAGTGGTAGGAAGACTATGTCAGGTTGTTTGAATTTGAGTTAAATGTTACATTTGTGTATGTTGGAAGTACGAAATGCGCATGTGAAACGTTGTTTGAATGGGGTTCAATGGAGAATGTTCTTCACTACAATTCTATGCTCCATATTGGTTTTTTCATGTAAGCCGGAAGGAGATACTATTCCAACATCGGGGATTGATAAAGGTCTCTATCCGTTTTTATTTGATTCAGGTTCGTATTGGGTATACAAGGACTCTGTTACAGGCAGTTTGGACAGTACAATTGTGACAAGTATTGATAGAAAGACTATCCATACACCAACAGTTCCGGGAGGTAAGCCGAAGACGAATTCGAAAACTGAATTGTTTGAGATTCGTTATGTTAGTTATCCTACCAATACAAAATCCTTTAACATGTTGATTGGACGCGTGATATCAGAATATGATTGGTGGACGGGCTATCGCTACCTTTCGGGAAAGCAAATTGGAGATGAATCAGATTATGCTAAAATCAATAATGTTATTGATGTCCTAAATGTTGAAGGAAATGAATACAAAGATGTTGTAAAAATGCGAATTCG
Source organism: Flavobacteriales bacterium (assembly GCA_024643755.1). Classification (GTDB taxonomy): domain Bacteria; phylum Bacteroidota; class Bacteroidia; order NS11-12g; family UBA955; genus UBA955. The sequence goes on from JAHEMG010000065.1 coordinate 4,757, forward strand.
ACATCAATACGATTCAAGTTATTTATACTACGTAGATGGGGTGGGCTTGATAAAAAAACAAAAAATTATTCGCGATACCATCACTGAGACATCAAATTTACTGCGTTATAATACGATACTTAGGCCATACTAAATAAACGTGCTACAATAATCCCATTATTTCGGCTAGGTGCCTTTTTTCCCAAAATCGCATTGTTCTAAACTAGCGTTTTCAGAGTGATGACCCATGAAAATCCAACTTCGATTGTATAATTTCCAGGGATGGGGCATAAAATCAAAAAACGAATCTAACCCAGTTCGAAAAAGGGGGCACTTACAGTGGGGTTGTATGCAACAGCGATGGTGCCGATCTTACCGTTTATTGGTATTCGATGCCGGGAATATGGGTTTGGGGCATGGTCATCGCGCTGCATGCTGCGATTCTAATTTCCTACAAAAAGCAATTAATTTCAAATAAAGAATAGTCAGGAATCAACTGTAGGCATTTTTTTATCTAATCTACCGCAGTTAAATAGGTGTGTAATGATAGTATTTTTTGCATTAATACATCCCATACGATTTCGTAATCGATTCCATAGTAATCATGAATCAGCTTGTCCCTGGTTCCGGCAATTTTTCTCCATTCGATATCTGAATGATGTTGCTTGAATTCGTTAGAGAGTTTTTTAGACGCTTCTCCGATAATTTCTAGGCTTCTAATAGTCGCTCTGCATAAAATAGCGTCATTTAAATAATCCGTTTTCGACAATTCAGAGGTATGGTCTAGAATGAATTTGGTTTCATCTAGTATGTGTTTTATAAGTTCTTTGTCAGCAATTGTAGACATTTTCAACCTCCCGCAATATGTGTGGACCGATGTGTTTACTCATTGATTGAGGCGTGATTATTTCTACTTTTCTACCCATCAAGTCCTCTAGGAAAAAAGCGAGGTCCATGAAATTATCGAATGATTTCTTCTCAGGAATAAAATCAACGAGTAGGTCAATATCACTTTTTTCAGTTGAACAGTTTTTTGCAAAAGAACCAAAAAGTCCTATGGATTTAACCCCATAGCGATTCAGTACAGCATGGCTCTGTGCAATGTGTTGAAGAATATCTTTTTTGCTATTGACTTTCATTGGGATGATATTGAATGCTTTACAAATATACCAAATTACAGGACAGAATGGCTTTGCCTTTATGTTCACAAATAAAACGGTTTGATTGGTTAGCGATTCAAACCTCCCAAAGTGTGCATCCCAATTGATTTAGGAAGCGGGTTGGCCAAGGTGTGTTGGGTTGCTCGGTATGACGTGCGTAATAGATTTGGTATAAATCGCACAAGTGCTTGAAATCATAGTTGTGGGGTGTTTCAATCAATGGCATGAGCCCGGGGACGTCCTTTGGACCGCCAATCCAGTTGAAAATTTGTCCGCCACGGTTGTTTAAAACCACAAAGCTTAAATTGTTAGGCAATTGGTTGGTCCACAACGCATGCGCATCGTAAATCGCAGAAACATCGCCCAGAATGGCCACACAATGCGTAGCAGGATTGGCCATCGCATAGCCCACCGCCGTACTCAAAGATCCATCAATGCCCGAAGTGCCTCGGTTGGCGAAAATCTGTGCGTTGGACGGGTTGGACCAGGAGGCGTATCGCACCGACATGGAATTGCCCAATTGGATGGTGAATCGCGCATCGCAACTGCTCAGCAGGTTGTTCACAACGGCAAATTCGCGCTGATATACTTCGCCCGCAGTAGGAGGCAGTCCATCGCCCATTTGGGAAAGGGACTCGCTGATCCATTCCTGCCAGCTGTTGAGGTAGTTTGTGGCGGATGATGACCCCTGCAAGGCCTGATCCAAAGCGAAAAGGGCATCTACCTCGTGGTGTTGCAAATGATCGGGATGGGTATGAAATGGATCGCCGACTGGTGCTTGTAGTGGCGAAATATGAAAATGTTTTTTTGGCTGTTGCGATTTTAGCCAAAGTTTCAGCGGCTTGGATACCACGCCCATGCCCAAAGTGATGAGGATGTCGGGACGTAAGCCATCGCCCGGCGTGCCACCCAAAAAGGCTCTGTCCCACGGGGGAAGTCCTTGCGCTTGCTGTTGTGAAACGATATCGGTGAGTATGGGGAGTCGCGTTTGCAGCGATTGCAGTGCGAGCGAGAGTTCGGTTTGGGGATGATGCATGCCCACAACGATGAGGATGCGGGGTTGCTGGGGGTTGGTATGGCTGATCCACTGCGAGGCATCGGTTTCATTGACCGGCGGGGGCGTGGGGTGATGCAGCAGGAGGGGTTTTGTGGGGGTGATGTGTTGGAACGGGGCTGTAACATCAGCGTAGATGGGATCTCTCAGCGGAATGTTTATGTGCACCGGTCCGGGCACGGGGTATAGGGTTTGCGCGATGGCTGTTTGTAGGAGGGTTTGGAACGATAATAGGGTGGTTGGGAGGTCGTTGCTTGGGGCGATGGTAGGCAGGTTGAAATTGCCTTGGGTGTGTGGTTGAAAGAGGTTGTTTTGGTGGATGGTTTGTCCATCCCACTGATCGATGAGTTCTGGGGGCCTATCGGCAGTGAGGACCAGCAAGGGTATTCTTTGGTAGTAGGCTTCGCAAACGGCGGGGTATAGGTTGGCGGCGGCTGTACCGGAGGTACAGATTACCCCTACGGGGTAACGCGAGCCCTGGGCTGCGCCCAGGGCCGCGAACGCCGCCACCCGCTCATCGGGAAAACTGTGCAAATCAAAGCCACCGTGTTTCACCATCGAAGCCACCAACGGGGCGTTGCGTGAACCCGGACTCACCATCCATCGGGTAACACCCGCATCGGCCAGTAAACACACAATGAAATCCAACTGGATTTTTCCGTGGGCCTGCTCGGGATGGGGGATTTGGAAATGGTGGTTGCTCATGTGGGTTGACTGCAAAGTAACAAATGTGTCGAGTTTTTGTCGTTTCGCTCGCTCCTTAAGATTGAAAAAACGGATTGTTGGCCTTTTCAAATCCCACCGTGGTGCTTGGACCGTGACCGCTAAATAGTCTATAGTTGTCGGGCAACGTGAAAATCTGCGCCTCAATATTCTGTAACAACTGCTCGTGGTTGCCGCCAGGCAAATCGGTTCTGCCAATGCTGCCCCTGAAAATGGTATCGCCCACCAGTACTTGCTCGCCGACTTCGTCGATGAAAATCACATGTCCAGGTGCATGCCCAGGTACAAATCTCACCTGCAATTCCGATGCACCAATGGCAATGACATCGCCGTGGGACAAATCGTTGGTAGGCAGGGGCGATGGGGTGTATTTGAGGTTCCACAATGCGGCCATGGTTTCTGAGCGATCGATCATTACAACGTCGGCCGGATGCAAATAATAAGGCAAATCATAGATTTGTTTCACCCACCAGTTGCCGAATATGTGGTCGATGTGCGCGTGGGTGCCCAGCAGTAATTTTGGGTTTAAGTGGTTCGATTCGATGAAGTCTTGCAGCAGTTTGTGTTCTGAGGAATCATACATGCCGGCGTCTACGATGGCGCAATTCAGGGTTTTTTCGCACCAAATGATGTATGTGTTTTCTTGCAAGGGGTTGAACGTGAACGATTGCAACTTCATGGTACAAAGGTAGGGTTGTTTCGCTAGCCATTTTTTAATTAGGTTTGTATCTGAAATGAAAAAGAAAATTGGAATTGCACTGTTGATCGTAGCGTTCTTTCTGTTGATCTTGTTGGCGTTTAATGGCGCTTTTGCTTCTGTTTCTGTGAAAAAAGGAACAGATGGAGGATACCGCATTGCGGGTTATTACCACAAAGGACCGTATCAAAACATAGGCACTGCCTTTGGGAAAGTATCTCAAATCACAGAGAAGGCTTTTGGTAAGCCCAGCAATGGAGGCGAAGATTGTGTTTTTCCTGGTGGTGAAGTTTTGGGGTTGTATTTTGATGCCCCGGGTAGCAAGCCAGAGGATTCACTCTTGAGTTTTGCTTCGGTAATATATCAACGGCCAGAAGATAGTATCGCATTGAGGCAGGCCGATCCATCAATTGTTTTCTTATCGATTCCGCAGGGCGATGCCTACTATTGTGATTTAAAAACTTCTGGGATGCTATCGATGATTATTGCAGCCATGAAGGCATATCCTGCGTTGGGTGAATTTGCGAAGGCAAATCCCCCAAAGGATTCAATTTCTCATGTGTTTGAGGTATACAGGAAAGGGTACACGCGGTTTGTGATGCGGTATCCGAAAGGGAAATAGTGATATAAACAGAGAGGGCGGCCCTGCGGGCCGCCCTCTCTGTTTATGGGGGTACCGAAATACCCGATAGTCAATCTTACAAGTGAATGCACTCGCCGTATGCTTGCGCTACAGCTTCCATCACCGCTTCGCTCATGGTAGGGTGAGGGTGGATACTCTTCAAAATTTCCAAGCCAGTGGTTTCCAAGTTACGGGCCACAACCGCTTCGATGATCATGTCGGTAACGCCTTCGCCCACCATGTGACAGCCCAACCACTCGCCGTATTTCTTGTCGAAGATTACCTTCACGAAACCGTCTTTGTGTCCGCCCGCAGAAGCTTTTCCGCTCGCAGAGAATGGGAATTTGCCCACCATGATGTCGTATCCTTTTTCTTTGGCTTGTGCTTCTGTGTAACCGACGCTGGCCACTTCTGGGTGGGTGTAGGTACAACCTGGGATGTTGCCGTAGTTCAAAGGCGCTGGGTGGTGACCGCAGATGGCTTCTACGCAAATGATCCCTTCGGCGCTGGCCACGTGTGCCAATGCAGGACCGGGAACGATATCGCCAATGGCATAAACGCCAGGGGCTGATGTGCGATAGAAATCATCAACAACTACTTTGCCTTTGTCTGATTTGATGCCCATTTCTTCCAAACCCAAGTTTTCGAGGTTGGTTTGAACACCAGCAGCGCTCAATACGATGTCAGATTCCATGGTAACCTCACCAGTTTTGGTTTTTACGGTTACGATGCAACGGTCTTTCTTGATGTCCACTTTTTCTACGCTGCTCTCGGTCAAGATTTCGATGCCACGCTTTTTGTATACCATCGCCATGGCTTTGCTCACTTCTTCATCTTCGATGGGAAGGATGCGGGGCATGAATTCTACGATGGTTACTTTGGTTCCGATGCTGGCATAGAAGTAAGCGA
>JAHEMG010000207.1 GCA_024643755.1 Flavobacteriales bacterium
CGACGATATCGTTTTGGCAAACCTTGGATACAGTCATTTTCAGTTGCAGAACAAGTCGCAGGCACAGAAGTATTACAAGCTGCTCAAAAAGAGCAAGGACAAGGAATACCAGCAATTGGCCAGCGAAATGTTGCAGGCTGTGAAAAAGTTGAAATAGGGATTAACCCTGTTGCTTGGGCAACATGAACGTGCTCAGCGCACCCAAAATCAAGGCAATTCCGGCCAGTACCATGGTGTTGATGATCTCAGTACCCAGGAAGGTTTTGTAGGCCCAGTTGATGCCGCCCAAGGCCGCTACAATCTGTGGAATGACGATAAACATGTTGAAGATTCCCATGGAGACGCCCATTTTTTCGGGCTTGACAGAACTCGACAAAATCGCATAGGGCATGGAAAGAATGCTACCCCAAGAAATACCGATCAAGGCAAACGCCAAATTGAGGATCCCATCGTTGGCTTGGTTGGCGGTTGTCATGAGCAAGAAGCCCAATCCACCCGCGAGCAATGAAAGCATGTGAATGAGCCTGCGGTTGATGCCGTTTTTGGCGGTGATTAATGTGAGGAGGAGGGCAAACGCCATCGAACTCAAACCATACATACCCATGGAGCTGCCGATGATGTTGGCGGCTTGGTTGAAGGCCTCGTTTTTGGCATCGAAGTTGGCATCACCGTGTTGTGGCATCGCAGCATGGTATACGTGCTCGGTGAGTGCAGGTGTGGCAAAAGACCACATCGTAAAGAAAGCAAACCAACTGAAAAACTGTACCACACCCAACTTCCACATCACCGAGGGCATGGATTTGAAATTGTGGGCGATTTCGATGATGCCGTTGAAGAAACCACTGCTCTCGGCATTTTGCTTGCGGAAGGCTTCTAGGTCGGCCGGTGGCTCTTCGGTGGTGGTGAAAACCGACCACAAAATAGACGCCATGAATACCGTGGCACCAATGGCGAATGACCAAATCACGGAATCAGGGACATGTCCTTCCGGCGCTTTGTCAGACACCCCCAAATAACTCATGAACCAGGGTAGGTTTGAAGCCACCCAAGTACCCACACCGATAATGAGGGTCTGCACCACAAAGCCATAGGAACGCTGCGAATCGGGGAGTTTATCGGCCACCAAGGCGCGGAAGGGCTCCATGGAAATGTTGATGGAAGCGTCCATGATCCACAAGAAACCGGCTGCCATCCAAAGGGTGCTGGAGTAAGGGACAAAAAACAAGGCGAGCGAACTCAATACCGCACCAAGCAGAAAATAGGGACGGCGACGGCCCAATTTGGGGTGCCAAGTTCTATCGCTGAGGTAGCCGATGATGGGCTGCACGATCAAACCGGTGAGCGGGGCCGCAATCCATAGCATGGGTATGCTATCTTCGGTGGCGCCGAGGGTTTGGAAGATGCGCGACATATTTCCACCTTGCAGTGCGAAGCCAAATTGGATACCCAAAAAGCCGAAGCTCATGTTCCAAATTTGCCAGAAAGAGAGTTTTTTGGTGCTCATGTTAGAGGTTTTTAATATTGTAATATTGCAATATGATACTATTCGACAATCACCACATAACCCCATGGTGCAAGGGGCATACCCTGTCCGATGTGCTTGATATTCACGGGTGAGGAAACGAAGGTCTTTTCAGCGCCGGTAAGTACACGATCACCCACTGCCTGAATCCACTGTTGCTTGTTGTCCAAATTCACAATCACCGTCACCGTTTGTCCGTTCTTGCTGCGTTTGAATGCATACACATTTTCATTGCCGCCGGTTACTTTTAGGACCTCTTCTTTGGCACCCCAATCGCCGTTTTGCAAGGCAGGGTGGGTGTGTTTTAGGTGATTCATTTTGCGATACCACGCATAGCGTGATGAATCGGCCCATGAGGTGATGGGATCTTTTTCGAAGAACAGCAATCGCTTGGTATTATTGGCTTCTTCGCCATTATAAATTAGGGGTAAGCTGTTTTGTAAGGTATAGTTCAGCACGCTGAAAACCTGCCATTTATCGG
>JAHEMG010000074.1 GCA_024643755.1 Flavobacteriales bacterium
ACGAATATCCGTTGTACAAATTGGAAATTTCTTCCATGTCTCACCCCTTCTACACTGGTAAGCAGAATTTGATCGACACTGCGGGACGTATCGACAAGTTCATGAAGCGTTACAACAAGAAATAATTCTTGTCGCTCAATCATTGAAATCCTCAAAAAGCCAACCCCATGGGTTGGCTTTTTTGTTTTTGCCGTAAATTTGTTTCATGATCTTACAGTTCATCGAACCCCAACACATCGCCAACCTGTATCCTCTTACCCATACCCGTCCAGCGGCCGATTTGCGCTGTGGGATCCTTACTATCGCGGAGAAATGGATGCACGACTTGGCCATTGATGCTTCAAACGTAGGATTCATCACCCGCGATTACCTGCAAACCAACGGAAGTCCCTACCCAACCCTGGTCTCAAATGCTGATCAGTGGTTCATCAATGGCGCTGCCCTACCCAATCCCAATGTGGTGAAAGCTGTGCAGCAATTGAATACGAATCAAGCATTGGCTCATCAAGGAAAAATAATCGCCTTCCGAGGAGAATCCTTCAGCGATGTGCCCGCGATGACCATCGAATTCCAAGCCGACATGGATTGGATCGAGCGACCTTATCACATTTTTGCACTCAACGGCAAAGAAATCGTTCAGGACTTTGGCAGAATCACCGCAGGTAAAACGTCTGCACCTTTATCGGATAGCAACCGCACCATCGGCGAATTCCCCATATTCTTGGAAGAAGGTGCCAAAGTGGAATGCGCTGTACTCAATAGCAAAGAAGGACCCATTTACATTGGCAAGAATGCCGAAATCATGGAAGGATCGCTCGTGAGAGGTCCGTTCGCCCTGTGTGAGGGTGCCGTCTTGAAAATGGCGAGCAAAGTATACAGCGCAACAACCTTAGGTCCCTACAGCGTTGCAGGTGGCGAGATTTCCAACGTCGTTTTCTGGGGCTACAGCAACAAAGGACATGATGGCTTCTTGGGTAATGCGGTACTGGGACAGTGGTGCAACATCGGGGCCGATACCAATGCATCGAACTTGAAGAACACCTATGACGAGGTAAAAGTATGGAATTATGCTTCTGGGCGATTTGAGCGCAGCGGACAGCAGTTCTGCGGATTAATCATGGGCGATCATAGCAAATGTGGCATCAATACCATGTTCAACACGGGAACAGTTGTTGGGGTTGCTTGTAATTTGTTTGGCGCCGGATTCCCCCGTCAGTTTGTCCCTGACTTCAGTTGGGGTGGTGCACAAGGATTTGTCACCCACAAACTCGACGCGGTACATAAAACGGCGGCGTTGGTGCTGCCTCGCAGAAAAAAGACCTACGGCGAATACGAAAAAAGTGTCATGGAATCGGTATTTACCCTTACTGAGTCGCTCCGCGGCGAAGGTTGATCCGCACGTTGAGTGCCATACCCAACAAAACCAGGGCCATGCCGGCATATTGCAACCATTGGTAATGTTCATCGAAGAGGAACACGCCAAACCCAGCACCCCAAAGAATGCCCGCATAACTAATGGCAGACACATTGGATGCCTTATCAGATTGATACGCACGGGTCATAAAAAACTGTCCCAATTGGGTTGTCACCCCGGTCATCAACAACCACACCCACTCCATTCCCTCAGGCCATCGCCAAGAATCGTCAAACAGCCACCAAGCCATGAGCGATAATGGCAAAGTGATCAGCGGGAAATAAAAAACAACCACATTGGGGTTCTCCAGGTTTTTCAGACGTCGGATAGTATTGTATGCAAACGCAGAAAAAAGTGCTCCACCCAATCCGGCGATTACACCATACGTGGTCACTTCCTGCGACACCCCATTCACAACCACCACCCCTGCCATGCAAAGGGCAAAAAAGAGGTAGCTCAAGGGGTGATTTTTTTCATCCCCCAGCGCCACGGCAACCAACGTGGTGAGGATGGGCGATAGATAATGAATAACGATGGCATTGCCCAACGGCATCACCTGCAGTGTATAAAAGTAGCAGAACAATCCAATTGACCCAAAAAGTCCTCTCATCGCGAGCAATTTTGGATTTTTGCCCCAGGGCGATTGTTTCAATTGAAAAAGAATGCTCAAACTCAATACAATTTGAACCAGCGCACGAAAAAAGACAACTTGCGAGACCGGCATATTGTGCACGAATTTCACGGAGACATTCATGAGGCCAAAAGACAATGAGGCCAACAACATCAACCACACGCCGCGCGACAATTTCATGGCACAAAGATACTTTGATTGCGAGATACGCATCTACATAGTTTGGGCGATTCTGACAAAAGGGACAAAAGAAAAAGGGCCTTTCGGCCCTTTTTCCTGCTAATCTATACGAATAAAAACTCGAATGGATTCTAAATTATAATGCAGCATTCATGCTACGAACTGCAGCGGCGCTCTTTTCAAATTCCGCTTTTTCCGCTTCATCCAATTCCAATGAAACGATGCGCTCCCAACCTTGCTTACCCAAGATCACTGGAACACCAATGCAAATATCTGATTGACCGTACTCGCCTTCCAAGGCAACGCAGCAAGGCATCATTTTCTTTTGATCACAAACGATGCTTTGAACCAACACGCTTACTGCAGCACCTGGTGCATACCATGCGCTGGTTCCCAACATGCCTGTCAATGTAGCACCACCCACCATGGTATCGGCTTTCACTTTTGCCAATACATCGGCTGACAAAAACTCACTCACTGGCACACCTTTGTATGAAGCCAAACGAGTTAAAGGAATCATGGTAGTATCGCCATGTCCACCAATCACCATACCGTCTACATCAGATGCAGGACAGCCCAATGCGGTAGACAAATAGTATTTGAAACGTGATGAATCAAGTGCACCACCCATACCAATGATGCGATTCTTTGGCAAACCTGAAGTGGTTTTGGCCAAGTAGGTCATGGTATCCATAGGGTTACTAACAATCACAAAAACGGCATTGGGAGAATGCGCCAAGCAATTTTCCATAACTGTTTTCACGATGCCTGCATTGATACCAATCAACTCTTCACGCGTCATTCCGGGTTTACGGGGAATCCCACTGGTAATCACTACAACATCACTACCTGCGGTTTTGCTATAGTCGTTTGTGCTACCCGAAATGCGGGTATCGAAACCGTTCAACGCCGCTGTTTGCATCAAATCCAGGGCTTTACCTTCTGCAAAGTTTTCTTTGATGTCTAACAACACAACTTCTGCTGCGAAATTTTTAATAGCGATGTACTCCGCACAGCTTGCACCTACGTTTCCTGCTCCGATAACACTGATTTTACTCATGGCGTTCTGATTTTATTAATGGTTGCGCGAATTTACTAAAACAAAAACGATCTTTTGCGAAAATTCCAACTCACTTACTTTAATTTAAAAATTTCCATCCAACTCACTTACTTTTGCATTCCTAAACCAATTTAAACCAAAAACAAAAGTGAAAAACAAGTACGTTGACCTTATCAACCAAACGTTTTACTTCCCCACGGAAGAATTCAAACTAGACAACAACGACAACCTGGAATTCCACGGAATCCCAATGATGGACTTGATTGAACAGTACGGAACACCCCTAAAATTCACCTACCTGCCCAAAATATCTGAAAACATTCAGAAGGCACGCACCTGGTTTAACGTGGCCATCGCCAAAGCCGATTACCAAGGCAAATACTATTATTGCTACTGCACAAAGAGCAATCATTTCTCGCACGTGATCGACGAAGTACTGAAGAACAACGTACACATTGAAACGTCCAGTGCCTTCGACATCAACATCCTTGAAAACCTCTACGAGCAAGGCAAAATCAGCAAAGACAAATTTGTTGTATGTAACGGATTCAAAAGAGAAAACTATATCGAGAACATTGCAGGTTTGATCAACAACGATTGGACCAATGTAATTCCAGTGATGGACAACAGCAATGAAATTGATTTACTCACCAAATACACCGACAAACCCGTAACCGTAGGAATTAGAATTGCTGCTGAAGAAGAACCCAAGTTCGAATTCTACACCTCTCGATTGGGCATCGGATACAAAGACTTGGTCAATTTCTATCGCACCAAAGTAAAACGAAACAAAAATGTGAAGTTGAAAATGCTTCACTTTTTCATCAATACCGGCATTTATGACACTGCTTATTATTGGAATGAATTGCACAAGTGTTTGAAGGTTTATTGCGAACTCAAGCAAGAGTGTCCCGACCTCGACACCCTCAATATTGGCGGCGGCTTCCCCATAAAAAACTCTCTCACCTTTGATTACGACTATGAATACATGGCAACAGAAATCGTAAGTCAAATCAAGCAGGTATGCGCAGAAAACAATATCCCCGAACCCGATATTTTCACTGAGTTTGGTTCATTCACTGTGGGAGAATCTGGTGGAAATATCTATTCTGTGTTGGATCAAAAATCGCAGAACGACCGTGAAAAGTGGAACATGATTGATTCCAGCTTCATGACAACCCTTCCCGATGCTTGGGCTATCAACAAGAAATTCATCATGTTGCCCATCAATCGTTGGAACGAAGAGCAAGAACGTGTATTGTTAGGTGGAATCACCTGCGACAGCGACGATTACTACAACTCCGAGCAGCATGTGAACGCCATCTACTTGCCCAAATACGACCCAGCAGACCCCTTATACTTGGGATTCTTCAACACGGGGGCCTACCAGGAAAGTATCGGCGGTTACGGAGGGATTCAGCACTGTCTTACACCGGCACCAAAACATGTCATCATCGACAGGGACGAAAACGGAGAGCACCACTTTAGGCTATTCTCCAAAGAGCAGAGTTACAAAAGCATGCTCAAGACCCTGGGTTACATGTAATACAGACTGCGAAAGATTGTGCGATAAATGCGCCTATGCGTCCATAAACGCCCAATCCACTGCCGCTCATTGAGTTAAATTCACCGCGCTACATCGCCGTGAATCCCAACCCAAATTTTGATGTTATTTTATCAAAAAATTACACAATTAAGCAACCCGAACACGAACAAAATCGTGAACTTTGTGTTGTAAATCTATTATTATGACTGAATCACACTATAAAGAAAACGGGGGCGAAGCAAAGTGCCCTTTCAATCATGGCAACATGAAAAAAATGGCTGGCGGTGGCACCCAAAACCAAGACTGGTGGCCCAACCAACTTAACTTGAATGTACTGCGTCAACACAGCAACCTTTCAAACCCTTTGGGTGAGGATTTCAACTACACCGAAGCGTTTAAATCGTTGGATTATGCAGCCCTGAAACAAGACATCATGGATGTTATGACCAACTCACAGGATTGGTGGCCTGCCGATTACGGTCACTACGGTCCTTTCTTTATCCGTATGGCATGGCACAGCGCTGGTACCTATCGCACTTCTGACGGTCGCGGTGGCGCCGGTGCCGGTATGCAGCGTTTCGCGCCATTGAATAGCTGGCCCGATAACACCAACTTGGATAAAGCACGCTTGTTGCTTTGGCCCATCAAGCAGAAATACGGACAAGCCATTTCTTGGGCCGATTTGATGATTTTGGCAGGTAACTGCGCCTTGGAATCAATGGGCTTGAAAACCTTTGGATTTGCTGGCGGTCGTGCCGATGTCTGGGAACCCGAAACCGTTTATTGGGGTTCTGAGCGTGAATGGTTGGCCGACAAACGCTACAAAGGCGATCGCGAACTAGAGAATCCTTTGGCGGCCGTTCAAATGGGATTGATTTATGTAAACCCAGAAGGCCCTAACGGCAATCCCGACCCTATCGCTTCAGCCCGCGACATCCGTGAAACGTTCAAGCGCATGGCGATGGACGATTACGAAACCGTTGCGTTGATTGCTGGTGGACATACTTTTGGAAAAACGCACGGTGCTGCTGACCCGAGCAAACACGTTGGACCAGAGCCAGCCGGTGCAAATATCGCCCAGCAAGGGATGGGATGGAAAAACACTTTCGGTACAGGTAACGGTGGCGACACCATCACCAGCGGATTGGAAGGTGCATGGACCACTACCCCAACGCAGTGGAGCAACAACTACTTCGAAAACCTTTTCGGATACGAATGGGAATTGACCAAAAGTCCTGCAGGCGCACAGCAATGGAAGCCCAAAGGTGGCGCTGGAGAAGGCTTGGTACCCGATGCACATGACGCAAGTAAAAAGCATGCTCCGTTCATGCTCACCACAGACTTGGCTTTGCGTTTCGATCCATCATACGAGAAAATTTCACGCCATTTCTTAGAGAACCCAGAGGAATTTGCTGACGCTTTCGCCCGTGCTTGGTTCAAACTAACTCACCGCGATATGGGCCCGATCGCCCGCTACGTAGGTCCGGAAGTACCTGCTGAAGTATTGATCTGGCAAGACCCCATCCCAGCAAACAGCTATGCCCCCTTGGATGCATCAGATATCGCTACATTAAAGAGTCATATCGAAGCTTCTGGCTTAACCGTTTCTCAATTGGTTTCTACCGCTTGGGCTTCAGCTTCAACCTTCCGTGGATCAGATAAGCGCGGCGGTGCCAATGGCGCTCGTGTTCGTTTGGCTCCCCAGAAATATTGGAAAGTGAACAATCCTGCTCAGTTAGGACAAGTATTGGATGCTTTGGTGAAAATCCAAACCACATTCAACCAGGCACAAACCGGCGGCAAAGGCATTTCTATGGCCGATATCATCGTATTGGGCGGTTGCGTAGGTGTTGAAATGGCTGCCAAAAATGCTGGTCACAGCGTAGCAGTTCCGTTCACCGCGGGCAGAGGCGATGCTACCGAGAAAGAAACCGACGTAGAATCTTTCTCTGTATTAGAACCCCATGCCGACGCATTCAGAAACTACAACAGCCACCACCGTTTGGGCAGTGCCGAAGAGTTGATGATCGACCAAGCGCAATTATTGAACTTGACAGCCCCCGAAATGGCGGTATTGTTGGGTGGTATGCGTGTCTTGAACACCAACTTTGACCAATCTAACCACGGAGTTTTCACCAACCGTCCAGGTGCATTGACCAATGATTTCTATGTGAACTTGTTGGACATCAACACCACTTGGTCTGCGGTTTCTGATCACGAAGACGCTTTTGTAGGCAAGAACCGCAAGAGTGGCGAAACCGTTTGGACAGGTACTCGCGTTGACTTGATCATGGGTTCTAACTCTGAACTCCGCGCGATTGCTGAAGTTTATGGATACCCTGCTGCTGAAAAGAAATTCGTTGCTGATTTCGTAGCAGTTTGGAACAAAGTAATGAATTTGGATCGTTTCGATCTCTAATCAAACTTCATAACCCCTTAGAAACCGCAAACATGCATATGTTTGCGGTTTCTTTTTATACCTATGTCCCAAGACCCTTTACACGGCATTACGCTGGAGCGAATCATCACTGAGTTACACGCCAAATTTGGCTGGCCAGAGCTCGCAGAGCGCATCCGCATCAATTGTTTCTATGAAAACCCCAGTGTAAAATCCAGTTTGAAATTCCTGCGCAAGACGCCATGGGCAAGAAAAAAAGTGGAAGACTTATACATTTACACCATCGCGAGGAAGGCAAACAAGCCCAAAAGTCCAACCGCGAGCACTGAAAACAGCAGCGAACCCATTACGCATAATCCAAATTCAACGACTGAATAACAACGGTTCATCATGGCCAAACTGGAGAAAAAAAGGCTCACTGCGTTCGCCATCATAGGCATGGTAACTATCGTGGTAGTTGTAGGATTATGGCTGTGCCAAAACAAGCAGCGTTCCTCCACCGAGCCACAAACCCAGATTGATTCTAGCCAAGACAGTGAATTGCTTGAGGATCCTTCTGATTGCCTACCGATGGTAACCGCCGCCGAAGGCGGCGGCCCCGAAAAAATCAAACTCCCACAAGAGGGAATTCCAACCACTTTGATGGTGTCGTTTTCTGCTATGTTTAGTGAAACCCAAGCCAAAGAATTCAACAAACATTCTTTCATGGGCCTGTTCTATGACTCCAGCAACCAACAATACGCCACCAAACGCATCACGGATCAAATTTGTCCAAGTGGACTTTTAGATAGCGAAAACGATCTGGAACCCGTTTTCCATTGGCCCATCGCCAAAAAAGACAAAGAAGCGATAAACTTCGCATTCCATAACCCCTTCATCACCCAAGAACAATCCAATATCAAATCCATCGCCAACGTACCCATGGTCATGGAACCGGGAAAATCCATCAAGTTTAGCGCAAAAGAATACAACTACCTACTCCGCGCCACAGACCAAGTCGCTGAAATCACAGGCGCCAACCATCATAGCGATTATACATTGGTATTGCGATCTCAAAAGAAAACCGGTGGACCGGTTAATGAAGTACTGATCAGTTATATCCCTTGGTTCGATGATGGCGCTGTAACCCTACTTTTTCTGGGCGATTTGGATGGCGACAGCTACCCCGATTTACTTATCGACAATGCATACAAATACACTGAGACCGGCGAATCCGGCGTGTTGTTCCTGACCAAAAAATCCAAACTACATGGATTACCACAACCCATTTCTTTCGAAACCCGTGGTAGCAAGGTAGAAGAAACCGAAGGCCAGTTTGTTTTCTACGGTTGCTAACACTTTCAAAAACAATCACTTAATAAAAAATCAGTTCTTCGCTGACAAATTTGTGACAAATTATCTTTGAAATGATTGGGGGTAAAATTCATTAATGTTGTTTTAAGCCCTGAACCACTTAAAATAACAATCATGAAACTCAAAAAAATCTTCAGCGCCCCTCAGCGATTTTTTGCCATTGGCAGCCTTACTCTCGCATTATTGATTGGATTTGCCAGTTGCAAAAAAGAGAATTTCTTAACAGACGCAGGCACTCAGTTGGTTACCCTTAAAATGAATGATGATCCGATTACTGATTTAACCAATGTTTGGATCGACATTCAGTATGTGGAAGTCAAAATTGACACCGCAGATGCTCGCGGCCATCACCACGACGATGATTTTTACGATGGCGACAAAGACGACGATGATGATCACAAAGGTGGTAGAGACGAGTACGGCTATTGGGACACACTAGCCATAACTCCTGGACTTTACGATGTATTATCACTCCGCAACGGCCTAGACACTACCTTGGCCAAAGACCAGCGCCTACCAAAAGGTCGTATCCATAAAATCAGAATGACTTTGGGCAGCAATTCTGCCGTCTCTAAAGATAGCGGGATTACCCGTATCCCATTGACAAACTGCTCAAACAGTCCATATGTATACGTACTATTGAAAAACGAGCACATGGATGAGCACGGAGTTGATCAGTTCGAAATCAACTTAGACTTCGATTTGAAAAATTCTATCAAAGAAGACAATGGTGGATACTGCTTAAAGCCCGTAGTTAAGCCATATTCTAAAAAATCAACCGGCAAAATCGAAGGGATTGTGTTGCCAAAAGATGCATTGGCCCTGCCAATGGCTTACAACAGCACCGACACTGCTTATGCAAAACCCGATGAGGATGGAGAATTTAAAATCTGCGGTTTGAAACCAGGAACTTACACTGTAAAATTCAACCCTAGCAACGGCTACATCGACAAAACCATTGACAATGTGGTGGTGACCGCCGGTGAAGAAGCT
>JAHEMG010000078.1 GCA_024643755.1 Flavobacteriales bacterium
ATTTGATCCACGATGATATCGCTGGGCTCGGTGAGTCCGGTGGTTGATGTATCCTGAAACGGAATGTGTACGCGCAACAATGTCGCGGATGAAAGTTGGGTGGTGATCGGACAAACGATGGATGTTTGGAGCACGCCTTCAATCAATGCGCTATGTATCACAACCACCGGTCGGGTTTTGCCCACTTCATGTCCTTTTTTGGGGTTGAGGTTGGCGAGGTAGATTTCAAAGGGCTTAGTGATCATGATTCATGCTCGGTTACATCGTCTAGGGCATCAAAATCTTCCAAGGCTTCTTTGGAGCTGTTGTAAATGACCTTGGCTTCTGCTACTAGTTGCATGCGGGTTTGATTTTCAATGAGACTTTTGGTACGCTCTTCAAGGGTTTCGACGATGAATTTGTTGCGCGACAGCGCAAGGCCATCGGAAAGGCGATCTATCTCTGAAAGCAGGGGGCGGGGTAGTTTTAAGGATATCATAACAATGTCTGGTTTGCTTAATTCTTTGTACGATTTCATTTGTTGGTCCTCCAAAATTAGATATAATACAAAGATATACAAAAGCGATATACGATAATAATATTTTTTGATTTGCGATTATCGCAAAAACCTATCCCGGTTTCCTTTGTTCCTTGAGTATATGAATTACATAGTTTTCGGAGGAAGTCGTGGCATTGGCGCCGCTGTGGTGGAGTCATTGATGTTGGAAGGACATACGGTATGGTCTGTTTCTCGCAGTGGTGATGCACCTTTTGGTGCGCAGGCGGTGGTTTGGGATGCATTGTCGGATGAAATTCCCCAGGGCTTGCCCGATGTGATTCACGGGGTGGTTTACGCTCCAGGAAGTATCAATTTGAAGCCCTTTCGCGGTCTCAAGTTGGACGAGTTTCGGGCCGATTTTGAGGTGAACGCGATGGGTGCGGTGAAGGCGTTACAGGCCTGTTTGTCGGGTATGAAATCGGCAGGAAAAGCCTCAGTGGTTTTGTTCAGTACGGTGGCGGTTCAGTCGGGTATGGGATTCCACGCCAGCATCGCCATGGCAAAAGGGGCCATTGAGGGATTGACGAGAAGTTTGGCTGCTGAGTGGGCGCCTCAAATCAGGGTGAATGCGGTGGCGCCGAGTTTGGTGAACACCGATTTGGCGGCGAGGTTGCTATCGACCCCAGAAAAAGTGGAGGCCAGCGGGAAGCGACATCCTTTGCAACGTGTGGGGGAGCCGGGCGACATCGCTTCGGCGGTTAAATTCCTTTTGGGCGATGGCAGCGATTGGATGACCGGACAGATTTTGGCCGTGGATGGCGGTATGGGTAGTTTGCGTTAAATTGTAAGAGGCAAAGGAAGGTCATGAAGGTTTTTAGGCGCTCGGATTTTGAGCAGATGGACAAACGATATCGCACCCAGTTGATCAATTCCATGCCAGGGATTAAGGCGTTGAATTTGGTGGGCACGCGGGGCGAGGACGGCGCAGAAAACTTAGCCGTTTTTAATTCGATTTTTCATGTGGGGGCCAATCCGCCGTATTTGGGGATGGTTGTGCGACCAGATAGCGTTGACCGTCATACCTGGCAGAATATTTTGGCCACGGGGAGTTATACCTTGAATTCTGTGAGCAATGCGATGTATCAGCAGGCGCATCAGACATCGGCGCGTTATGAGAAGTCACAGAGTGAATTTTTGGCAACGGGACTCACCGCGGAATACCGTGAGGGTGTTTTGGCGCCATTTGTGGGTGAGAGCGCGGTCAAAATTGGATTGGTCTTGGAAGAGTACCATCGGGTGGCTTGCAACGACACGTTGGTGGTGATTGGCAAGGTAGAATATGTAGAAATTCAGGAGGGGTTGTTGTTCGAGGACGGCGCAGTTGATTTGGTGAAGGCCGAATCGGTGGGGAGTGTTGGATTGGACGGGTATGTGGATGTAAATTGGCTAGATCGTCTGAGTTACGCGAAACCGGATAAGTCGGCTGTATCAATATTGAAGTAGCAAGATTTTGGGAGTGGGCTGATCGCATGCGAGCATTGGCTTGCGTGGCATGGCTATTAAAAAAATACGCCCCGGCGAAGCCGGGGCGTATCATCAACACAAAATTGGAATAACAAACAATTACTTGCCCGCTTTCACGTCTGGCAAAGCTTCGCCTTGCTCAGTATTTGCTTTTGCACGCGAAGGTGCTTTGGTCTTTTCGCTATTGTATGATGCGGCAATCAATGAAATGACAACCAACAACAATGCACCGCCCCAAGTGATTTTCTCTACCACATTGGTGGTCTTTTCTACGCCAAAGATTTGGTTACCCTGTGAAAAGTTTGAAGCCAATCCGCCTCCTTTTGGGTTTTGTACCAAAATAACCAACATCAACAATGTGGCTGCAATAATTCCGATGATTAATATCCAATTCATTGGTTTTGTTCTTTTTTAATTTGTTCGATAAGGTCTGCAAAGTAACTACTTTTTTCCGGGAATTTCAACTGTAGCTTTTCGTAAGAAAGAATGGCTTTTTCGAAATGACCCTGTTGCCTGAAAATATTGGCCAAGGTTTCTGTAACGATGCTGGGTGAAAACTGTTCACTGCGCTTCATCGCCTTCTCGGGCGTGTAGAATTCGCGCTTGGGTTGGCTGATTCTCGGACGTTCCTCGATGAATTTATTAATGAGTGCCTGCGTGTCGATGGCTTCTTTGGTCGATATTTCGCTGCCCTTCTCTTCGTCTGTGCCTAGCCAATCAAAGAAACTCTTGGGCGATGCGTTTGCGATGGCGGTTTCGTTCGGCCCATGCAAGGATTGTTCATGCACTGGCTGCTGATCCGCTGCTTGCTGACTCACGGGCTGAAACGCTGGGGTAACCGCAGTAGTATCCGCAACACGCTTGAACGACTTTTCGATGTCGGTTTCCTCGGTATTTACCAGGCCGGACTTCAGGAATTCTTCCAAATCATACACTTTTGGGAGTGATTTTTCGGGTGTCCACATGGGCTCTAACACCGGTTCAAATTGCAGGGTGCTGCCAAAAACAGTCGCTACATCGTAGGTGATTTCCGGCGCGGGTTCTTCCTCGGTTTCTATGTAGGGCTCGAAACTTGGCTTGATGACAGGTTCTGGCGCTGCAATTTCTTGTACTTCTTGAGCTTCTTCAACTGCCTGAACGGATTCGATTTCTTCAAGCGCAACAATTTCTTCAATGGGCTCAGGGGTTTCAATGGGCTCCATCGGTTCGATCACTTCTGGCGCTACAGCAATGGGTGCTGTAATAACCTCTTTGGGTGTCTCGATGATGGATTCAGGGGTCATTTCCACCACTTTTTTGGGATGGAGTGCTTGGTATAGCCAGTCGCGGTGACTGCTGCGCATGGCAGCGTGTTTGATGCTTTGTTCGGTGCGATAGTCGTTCTGGGACTGACGGTATAGCGACAGCAGTACAAACGGGGTGCTGAACCAAGGGAATTTCTCGGTCAACTGTTCCAACTCCATCGCGGTGGATGCATCGATGTCGGATGGATGATGTACGATATGACTCAGTTTTTGCGGGTTCACCAGTCTAACGCCACAGCGGCAAAAATTTGTTGTACAATTTGATTTTGGATATCCGTGGAAAGTCCTTCCTCCACACTCTCAAAACTCGCGCTCGCATCAAAAATTTTGAAAAACGAGAAATCGCGGGCAAAGTTCT
Source organism: Flavobacteriales bacterium (assembly GCA_024643755.1). Classification (GTDB taxonomy): domain Bacteria; phylum Bacteroidota; class Bacteroidia; order NS11-12g; family UBA955; genus UBA955. The sequence goes on from JAHEMG010000078.1 coordinate 3,665, forward strand.
TTTCGGGGTACTTTTCGCAAGTGAATTCCACCCGAATACGGATGGTGAATTGGTTTTGGGCGGTTCCTACATCGGCATTTAGGGTTGCAGGGGTGATGGTATATTCTACAATGGATCCCCCAAATTTGTAATCGCCATCGGCATTGGTGAGTGCGAGTCGGGTTTCACTTTGAAATTTGGTTTTCAATTTCTCGGTGAAGCTCATGCTGAGCTGTGGATTTACGATGGCGGCTTCGTTGGAGAAAAAGTCCACCGAAAAAGTTTGGATATCGGCGGGAATGGCGGCGCCTTTGAAATCGTAAAATTTCCAAAAAGGGGTACAACCGCCCAGCAATAGCAGCAGGGGTAGCAGCATCAAGCCATAAACCGCGCGCAGTTTTTTGGGCGATGTTTCTTGCATTTGGATTGCGCTGGAGGTTGGTTTAGGGTGGCTCATGCGAGTTTTATGTTGGATTTACTCGAGTTCGTATTGTTTGATTTTTCGGTACAAAGTGCGTTCCGAAATGCCCAATTCATCGGCTGCTTTTTTGCGTTTGCCGTGGTTTTTGTTGAGGGCGCGCTTGATCATTTCGATTTCTTGGGCTTCCAAACTGAGGGTTTCACCTGCGCTGGGGTAGGAAATCGCGTCTTGGAATTCATCTTCATCATTCTCATGTGATTGGATGATGATGGGTTGGTTGCCCATGCCCACCGGTGCGCTGTTTTGCGTGCTTTCCCCAAATGGGTGGGTGGTCATGGTTGTGGTGGCTACCGGACTGGGGCTCATCGATACTGGCACAACGGCGGTTTGCATATTCGCAGCCGCGTTTCTGGCATCTAGATTGCCTTCGAGCAGTCCAAAAACCACTTTTTTCAAGTCGTTCACATCGCGCTTCATATCGATCAGCACTTTGTAAAAAATATCACGTTCGCTCATCCCTTCGGTGCCTTCCATTTTGCCCAAAAGCATGGGTAGTGGCGGTTCGATGTGCGGGATATATTTGGCGATGGTTTGTGCGTGGATGAGGGGACCTGATTCCAACACACAGATTTGGTCGGTCACATTTTTCAACTGTCGCACGTTTCCAGGCCAGGGGTAATTGATCAGCAATTGCTGGGCTTCTTCGGTGAGTTCGAGCAATTGGCTGTGGTGTGTTTCGGCAAAATCAGAGGCGAATTTGCGAAACAGCAAATAAATATCTTCTCTTCGCTCACTCAATTTGGGCACGCGGATGGGCACGGTGGCCAATCGGTAGTATAGATCTTCCCGGAATTTGCCCATGCGGGCTCTTTCTAGTAGGTCGCGGTTGGTAGCAGCAACCACCCGTACATCGGTTTTTTGCACGGCAGAGCTGCCCACTTTGATGAACTCGCCATTCTCCAAAATGCGCAACAATCGGGCTTGTGTACTCAAGGGTAGTTCGCCCACTTCGTCGAGGAAAATGGTACCGCCGCTCACGGTTTCAAAGTATCCTTTGCGTTTGTCGGTGGCGCCAGTAAAAGCCCCTTTCTCATGACCAAACAGTTCTGAGTCGATGGTGCCTTCAGGGATCGCGCCGCAGTTCACCGCGATGAATGGTGCGTGTTTGCGGGCACTCATGTGGTGAATGATTTTGCTAAAACTCTCTTTTCCCACGCCGCTTTCTCCCAAAATCAACACGTTCATGTCTGTGGGAGCCACCTTTACGGCTGTTTCCAGTGCCGTGGTCAACAAGGGCGAATGTCCGATGATGCCGAATCGCTGTTTGATGAGGTGAATATCCATGTCGTTCGCTACAAATACAAAGATACAACAAAACTGACAGTTTGTCATAGCGTAACAAAGGTCGCCTCCTTGAATTTGGGCGGGTTGGATCTGCTGTTGCACGAACGCATTGAATGTGAATAACCTGTTTGGATTTATTGCCAATAAATGGCTTGTTTTGAAATTGCATCATGGATCACGAAGAAGAACTGGAGTCAACACAAGAAGAATCGAGTCAATCCCCCACGGGTGCTCACCTCGGCGAGGTTAGGGCAGTGGGTGGAATGTACAAGGATTGGTTTGTGGAGTATGCCAGTTACGTGATTTTGGAGCGTGCCATTCCCGCTTTGGAGGATGGTTTGAAGCCCGTACAACGCAGGATTTTGCATGCGATGTACGAAATGGACGACGGTAGGTACAACAAGGTCGCCAACATCATCGGTTCAACGATGGCGTATCACCCCCATGGCGACGCTGCAATTGGCGATGCTTTGGTGAATTTGGGTCAGAAAGAATTGCTGATCGATACCCAAGGAAACTGGGGCGACATTAGAACCGGGGATAGTGCTGCGGCACCCCGATACATTGAGGCGAGGTTGAGTGCGTTTGCCAAAGAGGTTGCCTTCAACGAAAAGACCACCAACTGGCAGCTGAGTTACGACGGTAGAAAGCGCGAGCCAGTAACCCTTCCCATGAAATTTCCGTTGCTTTTGGCCCAAGGGGTTGAGGGTATTGCGGTGGGTTTGAGCACCAAGATCATGCCCCACAATTTTTTGGAGTTGTGCGAGGCGAGTATCGATGTGTTGAAAGGACGTAAAATCAATTTGCTGCCCGATTTTCCTACGGGTGGATATGCGGATTTTTCGATGTACAACGAAGGACGAAAAGGGTCAAGGATTCGGGTTCGTTCGAAGATTGAAGAGAAGGACAAGTCTACGTTGCTCATCAAAGAGATTCCGTTTGGCACTACTACGGGATCCTTGATTGAGAGCATCATCAAGGCCAGTGATAATGGTAAGATCAAGGTTAAGAAGGTGATTGACAACACCGCCAAAGACGTGGAGATCGAGGTGCAATTGGCGCCAGGTATCAGTCCGGATTTGGCCATCAATGCCTTATATGCCTTTACCGACTGCGAAGTGAGCATATCGCCATTGGCTTGCGTGATTCACGAAGACCGTCCGAAATTCATGGGCGTCAACGACATTCTCAAGGCCTGCACGCAAAACACATTGGATTTGTTGAAGCAGGAGTTGGAGATTGAGTTGGGTGAGTTGGAGAATAAGTGGCATTTCTCTTCATTGGAGAAGATTTTCATTGAGAAAAGGATTTATCGCGACATTGAAGAGTGTGAGACTTGGGAGGCGGTATTGGAGGCAATCGACAAGGGCTTGGAGCCCTACAAATCTTTGTTTAGACGGGAGATTGTGCAGGACGATATCGTGCGGTTGACGGAAATCAAGATTAAGCGGATATCGAAGTTTGATAGTTTCAAGGCCGATGAGTACATCAAAGGATTGGAAGACGATATCGCCGAGGTGAAGAATCACTTGGATAATTTGGTGGACTATGCGGTAGAGTATTACAAGCGGTTGATCAAGAAATTCGGTGCTGGTAAAGAGCGTAAGACGGAAATTCGCGCATTTGACACCATCGAAGCGAATGTGGTGGCGGTGGCCAACGTAAAGTTGTACGCCAATTTGAAGGAGGGTTTTGTGGGCACATCGCTCAAGAAAGAGCAGTTTATTTGTGATTGTTCGGACATCGACGATATCATCGCTTTCCGGGAAGATGGCAAGTATAGCATCGCCAAGGTAACCGATAAGCATTTTTACGGCAAGGATATCATCCACATAGACGTTTGGCGCAAGAACGATGAGCGTACGACCTACAATGTGGTGTATTGGGATGGTGAGGCCAAGAAAGTGATGGCGAAGCGATTCAATGCCACGGGGTTGATTCGTGAGAAGGAATACGTATTCTCAAGCGATCATGCGAAATCGAGCATTTTGTATTTCTCTGCCAATCCGAATGGGGAAGCCGAAAAAGTAACGTTGCATTTGAGTGCGATGGCCAATGCCCGCATCAAGAGCATCGAATATGATTTCTCCAAATTGGCTATTAAGGGCAAGAGTGCGCGTGGAAATCAGATTACCAAATACCCCATCAAGCGGGTTGATTTGAAAGAAAAAGGCGGTTCAACCTTGGGCGGTGTGAAGATTTGGTGGGATGATATGACCGGCAGGTTGAATGGCGATGCAAAAGGACAGTTTTTGGGTGAGTTTGAGGGCGACGATAAAGTGTTGGTGATCTACAAAGATGGCCATTATGAATTGTCGAACTACGAGCTAATCAATCGCTTTGAGCCAGATACAGTGTATTTTATCCAGAAGTACTACGCGGAGCAAGTCATCCAAGTGGTGTATTTGGAGGGCAAGTCGAAGTTGCATTATGTGAAGCGATTCTTGATTGAAACCTTGACGATGGGCAAGAAATTCTCATTCATCGGCGAGGAGAAGGGCTCTGAGTTGCTGGTGGCTACGACGAGTTTGTTGGCGCAAGTGGAGCTCACGACGGAGAAGAAGAGCGGCGAGAAGGTGGTGGAGATGTTGGAGTTGGATGCCTTTATGGATGTGAAGGGTTGGAAGGTGTTGGGCAATCGCTTGAGTCAGGATAAAGTGAAGAAATTGGTGTTGAAGAGTGATAAAGTGGGAGAGCCGCCGGTGGTAGAGCGCAAGACTATCGCATCGGAATATGTGGACATGGGAGATGAAGACGGCGATGATGAGGGTGGTAGCGATGATGGCGATGCTGGCGATGAGGGTAACAACGGGGGCGATGGAACCGTGATTTTGGGCGGAGATGGATCTCCACAATTGAATTTGTTATGAGCCAGCGGATTTGTCCTACCGCCTGGAAAGACTACGAACTCATCGATGTTGGCGGGTTTGAGAAGTTGGAGCGATTTGGTAAGTGGATATTGCGCAGGCCAGAGCCACAGGCCATTTGGGATAAGCGATTGGGGGAGAAGGAGTGGCAAAAATTGGCGCATGCAAGTTTTGTGAAGGCGGCTGGGGCTGATGCGGAGAAGGGACAGTGGTATTTGAAGCCCGGGATGGCCGATCGTTGGTGGATTGAATACAAGCAGGGCGGATTGAATTTGAGATTTCGGTTGGGATTAACGTCGTTCAAGCACGTGGGATTGTTTCCCGAGCAGGCGGCAAATTGGGACTGGATATATGATAAGGTGAAGGCGTTGGACTGTGGCGAGAAGCCCAGGGTGCTGAATTTGTTTGCTTACACGGGTGGGGCTTCGTTGGCGGCATGTGCTGCTGGGGCGGAGGTGACGCATGTAGATAGCGTGAAACAGGTGGTGTCTTGGTCCCGCGAGAACATGGAAGAAAGTGGATTGAATGGGATACGTTGGGTGGTTGAGGATGCGTTCAAGTTTGTGCAGCGCGAGGTGAGGCGGGGAAGGACATACCACGGGATTCTGTTGGATCCCCCGGCCTACGGCCGGGGCCCCGATGGGGAAAAATGGTTGCTTGAAAAGCAACTCAATGAGTTGATGCAACTGTGCGGACAACTTCTCGACCCCAAAGGATTCATGCTGCTCAACCTCTACAGCATGGGATTTAGTGCCATGGTGGCTGAGAATTTGGTCAAAAAACACGTATCGTCGGTGAATGTTTCACAAATGAACAGCGGCGAACTCTACCTCCAAGATCAAGGTGGAAATGCCCTGCCATTGGGTACTTTCGTTCGTTTGTAACGGGGGTTGGTTTCATTTTTGGGTAAAATCGTCGAAACTTTACGGTCTTTGAGCGAAAGCCATCGACCAGATAAAGAAGCCACAATTCTTGGTGTATTTTTGTTTCAATGAGTACGGTCATTGAAGCCATCGACGTCTGTAAGACCTTCGGCGAACAACGCGTTTCCAAAAATATTTCACTGTCGGTAAGAGAAGGTAGCATATACGGACTATTGGGTCCGAACGGCGCCGG
>JAHEMG010000090.1 GCA_024643755.1 Flavobacteriales bacterium
TTGTTGGCATCTGCAACCAAATCGTACCGACGGATATCGTTATCGTATTTGATGATAAATGGGTAGCGAAGTTGGGGGTTGAGATTTTTTTCGGTGGGAGGGGTGGTGATTGGCGGACCGAAAATAATTTCCATGGTGGCCGTCATGCCTACCTCATTCGCGCTTTTGTATATATTGAGGGTGCCTTTATAATGTCCGTAAAATGCCGACGAAAGTCCCGCGGCTCCCTCTATCCCTTGGCCATTTTGCGCATGCAATGGTATGTACATCGAAACGATAAACAGGAGTATGCTTAAAGCGGTATGCGATCGGGTTGTGATTTTTAGGAACATTTTCGAAAGGAAGGTTTTGGTTGATTCTTCAAATATCTTGGATTTGGTTGAAGGATTGAACGTTGGATTTGGGCGAGATTCAATTCTAATGGGTTAGGGCTGTGTGAAATTGCTGAAGATTTAGCGGGTATCCCTTTTATTTAGGCCTATTTTTGTAGGGTTAATGTCCTTGATTTTGGGGACGATTGACTCAAGCTATATGAATTATTTATCGGTAGAAGGACTCAGTAAAAGTTGGAATGAGAAGGTATTGTTTGACCAAATCACGTTTGGGTTGAGCAAGGGCGACAAGGTGGCGTTGATTGCTGGGAATGGAAGTGGCAAGAGCAGTTTGATGAATATTTTGGCGGGCCTAGACAAGCCGGATGCGGGTAATTTGAGTATTCGAAAAGAGATTCACTGGGAATATCTACCGCAGGATCCGGTATTGAACGAACAACTGTCTGTGCTAGACAATTTGTTTGTGGGTAATACGCCATCGATCATCGCATTGAAAGAGTATGAGGCGGCATTGATGGCTTATTCGCAATCGGCCAGCGAGGAAAATGAAAAGCGATTGGATTTGGCAACGTCTGAGATGACGATGTCGGAGAGTTGGGATTACGAGGCCAGGGCCAAGCAGGTATTGGGTAAGTTGAACATCCATGAGGCCGATTTGGTGAAAAATGTGGGTGTTTTGAGCGGTGGTCAGCGGAAGCGTGTTGCATTGGCTAGGGTATTGATTGATGTACCTGATATGTTGATTTTGGATGAGCCCACCAACCACTTGGATTTGGACATGATTGAGTGGTTGGAGGAGTATTTGAGCGATAAAAATTTGACGTTGTTGTTGGTGACGCACGACCGTTATTTTTTGGATCGGGTTTGTAATCGCATTTTGGAACTGGATCGCGGAGTGTTGTATACGTATCAGGGCAATTATGGCTATTTCGTGGAGAAAAAGGCCATGCGGGAAGAGGTGGAAGCGAGTGAGCGCGAAAAGAATCGGAATACGTTCAGGCGTGAATTGGAGTGGGTTAGAAGAATGCCTAAAGCGCGAACCACCAAGAGCAAGAGCAGGGTGGATGCTTTTGATGAGTTATCTGAGAAGGTGAAAGGACCTTATACCCAACAAAAGGTAGAGTTTGGTGTAAAGATGGAGCGTTTGGGATCGAAGATTTTGGAGTTGCATCACCTCGAAAAATCGTACGGTGAACAACGCATTTTGGGCGATTTTAGTTACACCTTCAAGCGCGGAGAGAAAATAGGGATTGTTGGTCCTAACGGCGTTGGGAAAAGCACTTTGTTGAACATGATCATGGGCACGGAGAAGGCCGATCAGGGAAAGATTGTGTCGGGAGAGACGTTGGTATTCGGCTATTTTTCACAGCAGGGCATGCCGGCTCCAGATGATAAACGGGTGATTGATGTGGTGAAGGATATCGCGGAGTATTTGCCGTTGGCGGATGGTACTAAGTTGTCTGCTTCCCAGTTTTTATTGCGATTTGGCTTTACCAATGACACCCAATACAATGTTGTGTCGAGGTTGAGTGGAGGAGAACGGAGGCGTTTGTTTTTGATGACGGTGTTGATTCAAAATCCCAATTTTTTGATTTTGGATGAGCCCACCAACGATTTGGATATATTGACATTGGCCACTTTGGAGGCATTTTTGATGGATTATTCGGGTTGTGTTTTGGTGGTTACCCACGATCGATATTTCATGGATAAATTGGTGGATCACGTGTTTGTTTTTGAAGGTGAGGGAAAGGTGAGGGATTATCCAGGTAACTATACTGAGTACAGAACTTGGAAGGAGCAATATGACGCTGAAGAGGCCGCATTGCGCAAAGGCAATGACACCAAGGGAAAGAATTCAATGAGCACCTTGAAATCTGGCACTTTGCATGGCGATACAACGGCAAAAGTTGCAACAGCTGCAACCAGTGCCGCGGCCACAGGCAAGGCAGAGGAAAAGCGCAAATTGACATTCAAAGAGAAATTCGAATTTGAGCAATTGGGAAAGGATTTGGAGGCTTTGGAGGTGAAGAAGAAGGCCTTGGAGGCGGAACTTTCAGGATTGTCTACCGATTTTGAGCGCATCACCCAGGTAAGTGGAGAATTGCAGCAAGTAAACGACGATTTGGACGAAAAGGGATTGCGGTGGTTGGAATTGTCTGAGTGGGCCTAAAAGAACGCACTAAGTATGGATAACCGCAACCGGAACATCGATGGGATCAAGGGATTGTTGGTGATTCTGGTGGTGGTGGGACATGTGTTGCAAGGACGTTTGGACCAGAGTATTTGGCGATACATGATTTATGGATTTCACATGCCATTTTTTATTGCTGTGGCAGGTTTTTTATTCCCTTATGAGCGAGTAAAGACTGATTCAATCTCCGTTTTTTTGGGTAGATATGTATACCGTTTGATTGTGCCTTGGGCCATTGCAATGGTCGTGTATGCGGTTTATTTGGGTGCGTTTTGGGGGTTGAAATCGCCATTGTGGAAAGGATGGTTATCGCATTTGTCGGTCCCATTTTATCACCTATGGTTTGTGCCGGCCTATTTGTTTTGGAGTTTGCTACTTTGGTGGATGTCGTGCCGAGGCCTAACTCGTTCCAAGGCTTTATTGTTGGGTTTATTGGTATCGTTGCCGTTTTTCTATGTAAAGTTGGCGAGTATGGGGGCGCTGAATAATGTTTTGGGGGCGAATGGTGCGGGATTTTTGATACACACTTTGCGTCCGCATTATTTTCTATTTTTTGTGATGGGTATGTGGTTGAGAGAGGAAAAATTGGATACGCGCTCATGGGTCTTTTGGGTTTCAGGGGCGATGATGTTTGGTGTCTATGGGGGGATATTTTATTTTCATGCTGGCATTACGGAGGGAATGCGCGATGGTATCTGGATTTTTGCCAATGTGTTTTTGTTGGTGGCGGTGTTTAGGTTGATACGCATCGACGCATTGCCCAAGTCTCGTGTGATGGAATGGATGGGTAAGGAGTCGCTCGGAATTTACTTATGGCATGTACTGCCTTTCTTGTGGTTAAAGGATGTGATTGGTACGCGGGATATCACCCAGTTTTATGGGTGGAATTTGGTTATTGAATTCTTGTTTTTGGTTGTCATGTATGGGATGTGGCGCTATTGGAAGGGATCGAGGGTGTTATTTGGTTCACGGTAGTGGACAGTCTGGGTTGTGTTCCTATTTCTCTTTGAGATTTTGGGTTATTTTTGTGGCCTATGAGCAATCACGCCTATGTTTTTCCCGGTCAGGGAAGTCAGTTTGTGGGTATGGGTAAGGACCTATACGAGAGCAATGCGCAAGCAAAGGAACTGTTTGAAAAAGCGAACGATATTCTGGGTTTCCGGATTACGGATTTGATGTTTGATGGCACGGACGAGGATTTGCGTCAGACCAGAGTTACTCAGCCTGCTATTTTCTTGCACAGTGTGATTCGTGCGGTTGTTATGGGCGATGCGTTTCAGCCATCGATGGTAGCTGGTCACAGTCTGGGAGAATTTAGTGCATTGGTTGCGGCGGGTGCGATGCGATTTGAAGATGGTTTGCGATTGGTTGAGCAACGCGCTTTGGCGATGCAGGAGGCCTGTGAATTGGAGTCTGGGACGATGGCTGCAGTGTTGGCTTTGGACGACGAAAAGGTAGAGGCAGTTTGTGCAGAGACCGAGGGTGTTGTTGTTCCAGCCAATTATAATTGTCCGGGTCAATTGGTCATTTCAGGTGCTTATGCGGCAGTTGAGGCGGCCTGTGAGGGGATGAAGGCTGCTGGTGCAAAACGAGCCTTGATTTTGCCTGTGGGTGGTGCATTTCACAGCCCATTGATGGAGCCTGCGAGAGAGAAATTGGCCATGGCCATTGAAGCAACGGAGATTGTAACACCCCGTTGTTCTATTTATCAAAACGTGACGGCATCAGCCATCAGCGATGCCTCAGAAATTAAGAAGAATTTGGTGGCTCAGTTGACGGCACCTGTACGGTGGACACAAAGTGTACGCGCAATGGTTGCAGACGGTGCTATTAAATTTACAGAAGTAGGTCCTGGCAAGGTATTGCAGGGCTTGGTGAAAAAAATTGCGCCAGAAGTTGAGGCAGAGAGTGTTGCCTAACGAAGCAATTGAATGACGCCTTCGTATTTTTTTGGGCTCGGTATATATTGACTTTCAATGATATCGAGTTGGTAGAAATATGTGCCGGCAGGTAGGATTAATCCGTCATTATTCACGCGACCATTCCAACATTCGTTGAGGTCTTTGGTGAAGAATATTCTTTCTCCGTATCGATTGAAGATGCGGAGTTCTGCTTTTTCGCAGGTTGATGAAATGCCATAAACGCGGAAGCAGTCATTTTTTCCATCTGCATTCCCGGGGGTAAACGCGTTAGCGATTTTTACTTCGTGGGTGCTATCGCTATTGATTTGCAGTGGGATGGACAGTGAATCTGCACATCCAGAAGCTGCGTTTTTTACCACAATTTTGGCGGTATACTGTCCGGCCGCATACTGGTAATTTTTTGTAACGACCCCATTGCCTGTGGTTCTTTCAATGGGTGTACCATCGCCAAAGTTCCACAGAATACTATCGCCATTGGTAATGTTAAGGATGATATCTACACCGGGTTTACAGGGGGTGAATTTGGTTTGATAGGTCACTTTTGGAGAAAGCGTGATTCTAACCTTTTTTGAATAGGTTGCCGTTGCGTTACAGGAATTGGAGTCGGTGACGGTGAGCGATGCAGTGTAGGTTCCGGTATCGAGGTACAGGTGACTGGGGTTAAATTGGTGAGAGGTATCGCCATCGCCAAAGTTCCATACGTATGTGGCGTTGTATCTTCTTAAGGGTTGAAATTCTATGGTTTTGTTCAGGCAGATGGTTTCGGGTTTTGCAACAAATTGCGCATCGATGGAATAGCCCAATCTGAAATCCAATTTAAAGCTGGCGTTGGAGCATCGCACACTAACATTGTTTTTAAATGCTACATTGGTGGGGGAAGTGGGGAAATCGTTTAGGCCGGGTGGACTGTTGGGACAACTCGCGCAAACGCTTTGATAGATGATGCCACGGTTATCGAAGCGGGAGGTGCCGCCGTCTACGTGGTCATCGGATAAGTTTCCCCCGAAATAGGAAGCGTATTTGAGCGTTTTGGCATCTTTTCCAAGCACAATGAGGTAGAAGTCGTTGTTGTCGGTGGTTTTTTGATGGGCGTCTACTGTGATGGGCAACCCACCGGTGGTTCCGGCATTACCCACGCCGATATTGGATCCCCAGCCACTGAAGTATATGTTGTAGCAATTGTCGACCATGAAGGCTGATGGACTCAATTCTGGCTGATTGATGGTTCGATTGCCAAAGGTGGTAATGAATTCCAGGGATTTCAGGTCGTTGCTAAACCGTCCGATGAACTGTGAAGTATTGTTTTTTCCGTAGGTGCCGGGGCTTCTTGTTATATTACCTTCGGTTTGTCCGGTGAAATTGACTTTGTTGTTGATGTCTAGGTCGATGAAATAGATTTGGTCGTAATCAGGGCTACCCCAATAGGTTCCGACATCATAGGCACCAGTATTTTTATTGAATCGCGCGATAAAACCGTCTACGTTTCCGATGGGGGTTTTTTGGTATCCATTGCCTTTAATGGGAAAGCTGCTGCTGGTTGCTGTACCACCACCAACATAGAGATGGGCAGAATCATCTACTTTCACTGAGTAGGAGGCATCATCTTCGCTGCCACCGAGGAGGGTTGCCCATTTGAGTTTTGTAAGGGTATTATTGAGGCATAAAATGGCGGCGTCGGTTTCTCCTGTGGGCTTTGATTGCAGGGCACCCGGTGTGGTAGGGAAGTCGGTTGATCGCGTACAGGTGGCTACGTAGATATTGCCATCGTCATCGGTGGTAACATCGCCGCGGTAGTTATCGGCATAGTTGTATACGAGGGCAGTGTAGGGGATTTCTGTTTGAAACCCGTCTGCATCGCTTCCACCCATGAAGGTGCCACCGAGAAGTTTGGAGCCATCGCTGCTGAGCTTATTGACGAAAATATCGTAATCACCTTTGTGGGTGTTGAACACTGAGGAATCTGGGTGTACTGGGAAATTGAATGACAGGGTTGTGCCAAAGACGAGCAAATTGTTGAAGGGATCAACGCAAAGCGAGTGGGGATACTCATCATCGTCACCACCCATATAGGTTGCAAAGAGCAATTTGCTTCCGTCAGGGGAATATTTGCTGATGGAGATATCGCAAGGAAGCTGAACGGGGGGAGCGCCAACACCACCACCACCGTAAGTAGTCTGAAATGCCCCTGGGGTTACGGGGTATTTGCGTGAGTAAGCGTCTACAATACCGCCAGCATAGAGGCATCCGCTGGTGTCATAGGTTGCTGTGAATCCAAAATTATCGCCTTGCGATCCGCTGTAGGTGCTGAACACAAGAATGGGGTCGATGGTAAGTGTGGTCTGTTTGTCGTACTTGCCCACATTCAATTTGACGGTATTTCCCGACACGATATACTTGCAATCAACTGCTTTGGTTTTGGTCTTTAACGCAAGTTTTTGAAATGCTTTCGGGGGCTGAATGTGAAAGGCGCCAACGGATGTTTGCAGCGATAGGCGATTTTTGGTTAGGCTCACCCCTGTTTGATTATCCACTTGTAAGCCAATGGCAGATGGATCCGCGCCAGGGTGGATGACCCAATCAAACTCCAGGGTTTGTTCGATGAAATAAATTTCAATGTCGATCTTGGGGTAAAGATTTTGTAGGACAACTTTCCGGGCTGGATTTACAGACTTCCAATGCTGAGGTTCATGTCCCAGAAAAAAGTTCTCTTTCCACGGGGCGATGTCTTGATAAATGACCGCGGTGGGTATTTGGGCGTTTAGGAATGATAAATCAGTTACATGGTAGGCCAGTGTAAACTGCGTGTCTTTGCCTTTGTGATGATGAATTTGGTGTTTGAGGTGAAGGTTTTCCTTGTCCTCTGTTAGGATACGGATGCCGTCATTGGTGATAAATATGGCTCCACCTGGGATTACAGCTTGGGCGATGCTTGGGTTTTCATCTGTCCATTGTCCTACATTGGGCGTAAAGTACAGTTGTGATTGTAGGGGTGATTGGGTGGCAAGTGCAGCGTTTACAGCGCTTTGTTGAGCCCATAGCTGTGTGTTTGCTATACAACCAAGTACAACCAACAACGCGAACAGATATGAAAAGCGCCGATTTACCACAATAACAAAGTTATTGAAAACAAAAGAGCTTTTGTCGTTGCCCGCAGTTGGGTAATTTTAATAATCTTATTTACGGTTTACCTGCAAAGTGAGGTTAAGGGCTTGGCCGATGATTTCACAAACCGCATCAACGCCTTGGTTTTGGGTGAATTTGGCGGTTAGGCTTGGGTGGTTGTTGTTTCTCAAACCTGTTGGTGCATTACCGAGGACGTCAATTTGTACATTGTATCGTTCTTCCACGGCATCGATGACATCGGCGAGCGGTGCATTGTCGAAATCCAAGGAGCCATTACTCCAAGATACTGACTTGAGGTTAACGTTTGATTCAACGGTGAAGTACTGTTCTGATTTGGTTGAGGGTGCGGGATTTTCTGTTACACGCATTCCTTTTGTCAAAATTGCAGATTCCAGCATTGTGTTGGAATTTTTAGCCAATTTTTCAACGCGAACTTTACCGTGGTTGACCGTAACTTGAAGTGGTTTTTTGGCATACGAACGAACGTCGAAGCCAGTGCCCAAAACGGTTACTTGATTTTGCCCACTGCGAATAACGAAGGGTGCATTGGGGTTTTTGGCAACTTCAAAATGGGCCATCCCTTGCAATTCGATGTTACGGCTGTTTTTGGTGACTTTGTATTTTACGCTGGAATTGGCATTCAAGGTAATGGTACTGCCGTCTTTCAGGGTAATTTGCTTCACTTGTTGGTTGAGTGTTGCCACTGAACCAGCATCCAAGATGGCGGTTTTTTGTTGGTTGATCCAGAATGCCCAGCCACCAATGGCCAAGAGGGTAATGGCCGCTGCTGCTCTCCAAATGCGTTGCGTATTTTTTAAAATCGTAAACGTAGGTTTCGCCTGTGATTTTTCTTTTAGGCCGCTTTGGAATTTCTCCCATGCTTCATTGTTGGAAGATTCAGCGCTGTAGGTATACTGCCCGGCGAGATTCCAAATTTCATTGAATTCGTCGTCTATCTTAGGCTTGTTATTTGAGTGATTCATGGTATTAATGCATTAATTGGGGTTGCATCATGGCCGATACTTGTTGTTTAATAATGGCCAAGGTAGGTTTAAATTGGGGATTTTTTTTCAGCCAATCTTCCAATTTTTTTAGTTCTTCATCTTGCATCAGACCTGCAGCATATTTGGTGAAGGTGTTGCTTTCGAGTTGCTCTTTTGTCATGAGTTTGCCTTTTTCCGGAAAGGGGTGATCAGGCCTATAGACACCAAAACTCTCCTTTACCCCCAAAGAAAATGATAATTTTTTTAAAATATTTTAAGTGATTGATAATCATACACTTGTAAATTAAAACTATTGAAATCCATGAATTTTTTCTATGATTTCAACCACTGCCTTTCCTTCTTCTGGGGTTGTGATGGCGGGTTTATCAAACAATAAGTGATTGATAACATCTTCAATCACGAAATGGTGGTTGGCGGCACTGCCCTTATATCCACCGTAATCGTTGGGGGGTTCTGATTGCGGTAGGATTGGCATCGTATAGTTTTCAATGTCGCAATAGTCAATGGTGTTCATGTATTGACCACCCAATTTCACCGTACCTTTTTCACCGATTAGGGTGATGGAACTTTCAAAATTCTGGTTGTGCAGGGCTGTAGAATAACTCAAAGTGCCTTTGCCTCGCTGATGGAAAGAGAAAAGAACTTGTCCGCTGTCATCAAAGTCGGTGAGTGATTGG
>JAHEMG010000094.1 GCA_024643755.1 Flavobacteriales bacterium
AACTGTCATCCTCAAACTGTGTAGACAGGCGTCGTACAGGGGTTCTGATAGCGCTGTAGGCACAACGGTATCCGCTTCACCATGCACGATGAGCAACGGGCGGCCCAAGCTCCTAGCGGCTTCAAGCACATCAAATTCTTCTTCGTGGGCCAAGAGATTTTCCCAAATGCTATAATCCAGAGGCATTTGCTGTTGGGTTCTGACGTTTGGGGTAAACACAGTACGTTTTTCTTTCCAGGCCGATTTGTTGTATGATTCAAACAAATATTGGTAGGAAGGAATAGGATTCCATGCGATAACTTTTTCTACGTAATCTTGGCATCGGGCGGCAAATACGATCACGTTGGCACCACCGCGGGAATGTCCCAACCACGAGATGCGTTCCACATTGAGGTTGAGTTCTTTGCCATTTTCACGAATCCATTTTCCGAGCGATTCTAGGTCGTTCTGTTCTTTGCTCACGGTATTTACGGCAAACAAATCCAGGGCTTGAAAATCATCGCTATCATCCACTACGCCATTGTGTGAGTGATTGAAAGTAATCACGGCATACTCGCCGGTGGCGAAATATTCATGAATAAAGGGAACATGGCCCCACTGCTTGAATCCTTTGAAGCCGTGGCAGTACACCAACACCGGATGCGGACCGTCGGTTGGGGGCAAAAACAAATCGACGGCCATTTGGCCGTCGATTGTCTTGATCTGAAAATGAGTATTGCTTTTCACAATTTGGTGCCCAGGACCGGAGTCGAACCGGTACGGGGGTGAACCCACAGGTGTTTGAGACCAGCGCGTCTACCAATTCCGCCACCTGGGCATGTATTCTTTTCAGAACGGGATGCAAAATTACCATTTTTCCTCACAATTTCAAATATTATGCAAAGATTATTTGATAATATTTTTCGGCCATTCCACAACTTCCATAGAATGAATCTTTTGCGGTTCTATTTCAAACCTCAATGCCGTACGCACTTTGTGAAATCCGTGCAACCCACAAGCCCCTGGATTCAAAAAAAGCAGATTATTGTATTTGGGATCTCGTTGCACTTGCAACATGTGAGAATGTCCACACACGTATATATCGGGCTTGGTTTTTTGCAGGATATCTTTGACTTGTGCTGGGTACCTACCAGGTTTTCCGCCGATGTGTGTCATAAAGATTCTGTACCCTTCCCGATCAAACAGCTGTAGTTCAGGGTATTCTACTTTCACATCCATCCCATCGATATTGCCATATACTCCCACAATGGGCTTTCCTAGAGCGGTAATCGCCTCATGCATCTTGGTGTTCAGCCAATCGCCTGCATGCCAAATTTCATCGGCCCAAGCGGCGTGATGCAGTATCCCCTCGTCTACCCAACCATGATTATCGGAAATGACCAAAATTTTCATTGTTTCATCAATCAATATAGCCAATACAACAGTGAGGTAATCACACAATTAAACACAAAAACGCCAACGGAAATGTGAAAGGGTTTTACCCACCAAGTGATCAAGCACAGCAGCATCGCCAAGAAGGCAAACACTTGGGTTGTGAGTACCCATTGCGACAAAACAGGATTGAGGCATGGCATGTCCTTTTTCAATTGCTTTTCAGACAGGGTGAGCCAGAACGGCCAACGGTATTGGGTATAGCCTCGGGGTTTGTTCCTCAACGGACTGAAAAACAATCGAATAGAATCACCGTCTTCCAGGTCGTAATAGGTTTGCTGATCCACCGGGATTTTGCTTACCACCAAGGGTTCTTGCTGCATTTGCTGAGCTTCAGCGTATCGCACTGCCACATCTGCGTAGGTTAACAGGGTGTCAATTTCACCGGTGGTCCGCAAATGATAAGGCATTCGGCTGCGAAAGGGAATACAATGCAGGTAGTTGTCGCGATAGTGGTTTGCGCCATATTTGCTGCTAGATCGGTAGCCCATTTCGCTTTCATGCGCCAAAACATACTGAATTTGGGATTCAGGCGTGAGCCAGGTATCGATCAATGAAAACAGACCAATGCCGGCAAAGCAAATGCTCATGAGTTTGGCGAACAGAAGAATTTTGCGTTCCACTACGCCAAAGTTACGGAAAAGGTGGTTAGGACGATGTTAGATCTCGCGGTTCACATCCCACTGCTCTAGGTAATCTGCCACGCGACGCACGAACATACCGCCCAAAGCACCATCCACCACACGGTGATCGTAGCTGTGAGACAAGTACATCATATGTCGGATCGCAATCACATCCCCATACTCTGTTTCGAGCACAGCGGGTTTCTTGCGGATGGCACCCACGGCCATAATGGCCACTTGGGGTTGGTTGATTACTGGAGTTCCGAGTACGTTACCGAAGCTACCCACGTTTGTGAGGGTATAGGTTCCACCTTGGATTTCATCGGGTGTTAATTTACCGATACGGGCGCGATTGGCCAATTCATTGACTGCACGGGTTAATCCAAGCAAGTTCATGGTATCGGCGTTTTTAATCACAGGAACGATCAAGTTGCCATTTTGCTGAGCCACGGCCATTCCCACGTTGATGTTTTTGCGTTTGATGATACTGCTGCCATCCACGCTTACGTTGATCATGGGGAAATCCTTGATTGCTTTAGCAACGGCTTCAATGAAAATGGGGGTAAAAGTGATGTTTTCACCTTCGCGTTTTTTGAATGAATCTTTCACGCGATTTCTCCAATTCACCAAGTTGGTCACATCGGCTTCCACGAAACTTGTTACGTGGGGGGAGGTATGTTTGCTCATCACCATATGATCGGCGATGAGTTTGCGTACGCGATCCATTTCGATGACTTCATCACCGGGGTTCAGCGATACGCTGGTTTTCACTTCAACTTTTGCAGGTGCGGGAGCTGCAGCAACAGGGGCTGCGGGGGCAGCTGTTACCGCGGGAGCGGTTGCAGGAACTGCGGCAGCTGTCTGAGTAGCATTACCACGGTTCGATACGTAAGCCAAAATATCGGATTTGGTTACCCTACCTTCTTTGCCGGTACCGGGAACGGTTTCCAGTTCTGACATGCTTACACCTTCTGTGCGGGCGATGTTCAATACCAAGGGAGAGTAAAAACGAGATCCATCGGCGTTATTCAAGGGCTCGGGAGCGGCTTGGGCTGCTTGGATTTGGTTCTCAATGGCTGAAACAGCGGCTTCTACGGCAACGGGTGTTTCCACTGCTGCAGGCACTGATGGCGCTGCAACGGGGGCCGGAGCGACAGCGGAGGCCCCTCCTTCGGTGTTGATCATGGCAACAGGTTCTCCAACCTTCACCACGTCACCGTCCTTGTACAACTGCTTCACCAAAATACCCGCTTCCGTGCTGGGAATTTCACTATCTACCTTATCAGTGGCAATTTCTACGATGGGTTCGTCTTTTTCAACACGCTCACCTTCGTTCTTCAACCAACGGATAATAGTAGCTTCCGCGATACTCTCGCCCATTTTGGGCATTACAATGGGTTTTTCTGCCATAAGAATTCCCCACAAAATTCGGCATTTTTCGGTTCACCGCCAAACACCTACCCCGAAACTCACAAATTGAACCGATTATTTATCTGATAACCTGCCTTCTACAGGCCTTTACTTGCCCTCTAGCTCGTCTGACATCCCCGCTAACTTCATCAACTGCAGCACTTCCTGTTGTTTTTCGAATTCTTGCACCTCACCGTAAGAAAAATGCAAATTTCTCAGCATGCGTTTTACAATGTCCTTCACCCCACAAGGATGATAAAATTGCTTTTGTGGTGTAACATTCACCACTTTCAAAAAGGCATCCACATTTTCTTTGGTGAAAATCTGTCCTTTGCTATACGGATTGATGTAGAACAGGGCTTTTTCAATGTCTTCAACGCCCAACACCTTCATGTTTTTTGTCCCTTCTACCCCCTCCTGTAACTTACAAAAGGCCACCACGAAATGCTGGGGCAAATTCACCCCAAACACAGGCAATCCAAGACTTTGGGCTACAGTGAGATACACAACCGACAAACTAATGGGGTTTCCAGATTTCCGTTCTAGCACCCGATTTATGAGAGAATTGTCAGCGTAGTGGTACTGACTGTTATCGCCATGAAATCCCTGCTGCTCAAAAAATACATGGTTGAGTATTTGGATCTTATCAACGTCCGACTCCACATTCCCCATCATCAACCAAGCATCCAATTTGATGTCGCTCAACGCCCTGCGCATCGCCTCTAACTTTAACCCTGGGTACTGCACTTGCGAAACCAATACCCAACCTTCAATCAAATCGGCTTGCTCCTGGTCAAACCAGTTTTTAAACCTTCTGTGATGTCCGCGCTTCTGTATTTTCTTTATCAGCAATTCAATATGGCGGGAGAAATCGGGAAACTCATCCGAAAGCCAGATAGCTTCCAAATCATCCACAATATCCTCTCCCTCTTCCATAAAACGCGTCTCCAATGCTTGAATTACCGTTTCATCCGGGTCATCCAGCAATCGTATCATCGCTTTTAAGGTTGAAACGTCCATGACAATTCAGCTTTTACGCGTCTTATTAGACCCTTTTCTCGAAAACGGATTATTTTTTCTTCTTGAAACCGCCTGCTTTGGGCTTTTTCACAAAGTTCTTGCACAGATCCGCCACCTCAGCAAATGTCAATGCATCCCATTGCTTGTCTTTGGGAATGGGCACATTGTCTTTTCCACTTTTGATGTAGGGTCCGTAACGACCATTTAAAATTTGGATATTGGCATCTTCGGTAAACGCTTTCAATACCGCTGCTTTATCGCCCGCGGCTTTCGCTTCCACCAATGCAATGGCCTGATCCAATGTAACAGTCTCCGGATCTTGTCCTTTGGGAATGCTCACAAACTGACCTTGGTATTTGATATACGGACCAAATCGTCCTTTACTAATTTCCAAAGTAACACCATTGTGTTCACCCACGGCCAACGGATACTGAACGCCTTTGAAAGCTTCATCCAAAATCGCAGCGCACTGCTCTTCGGTCATGCCAATCAAATCGGTCCCTTTTTCTACATTGAAATACTTATCACCGCGCTTCAAATACGGTCCGTAACGACCAATGCCCGCAATCACAGGTTCACCGTTGTAAACCATCACTTCACGGGGTAGTTCAAACAATTTCAACGCAGATTCCATATCTACCGTTTCTATGGTTTGTCCCTGTTGCAAGCTCGCATAAATCACCTTTTCCTCCTCATCTTTCACACCAATTTGCACGAAGGGTCCAAACTTACCCATACGCACACTCACTTGTCTTCCGTTGGTTGGATGCACACCTAAAATCCGCTCACCTGTTACGCGTTCAGCCGACTCCATGGTGGTATCTACCGCGGCATGGAAAGGACCGTAAAACCCTGTAAGCATATCTTGCCATGCCTGGTTGCCTCTGGCGATCTCATCAAACTGTTTCTCTACCGAAGCCGTAAAGCCGTAATCCATGATGGCATCGAAATTGGCCGACAAAAAATCCGTCACCAACATTCCCATATCTGACGGAAACAATTTGTTCTTTTCCGCGCCATATTTCTCTGTCTTTACTATTTCCTCGATGGTTTTACCTTCCAACGTGATTTCTATAATTTTTCGTTGCTTTCCATCGCGATTTTCTGTGGTAACATACTGTCGCTTCTGGATCGTAGAAATCGTTGGCGCATAGGTCGAAGGTCGGCCAATACCCAATTCCTCCAATTTCTTCACCAATGATGCTTCTGAATATCGGGGTGCGGGACGCGCATAGCGCTCAAGAGCAGTTAATTTCAAACGCTCAATGGCATCGCCAACGGTTACTGCTGGCAACAATCCTTCTGCCTCTCCATCTTCCTCTTCATCGTCTTTGGATTCAATATACACCTTCAAAAATCCATCGAATCGGATAACTTCCCCTTCTGCTTGAAACTTGGACTTTTTGCCATGATCTTCTAGTGTAATCACGGTTTTTTCCATCTCGGCCTTCGCCATCTGCGAAGCAATTGACCGCTTCCAAATCAACGAATACAACTTCTTTTCACGGTTGTCATCACCGGCAAATTGCACTCCAAAGTTGGTTGGACGGATGGCCTCGTGCGCTTCTTGGGCCGATTCGTTTTTGGTGGTATAATTTCTAACTTGAGAGTATTTCTCTCCAAAGGTTTTCTGTATCTCTTCTTTGGCAGCACCCATCGCCAATTTGCTCAGATTCACTGAATCGGTACGCATGTAGGTAATGTGTCCGTTTTCGTAAAGTTTCTGTGCGATACGCATGGTTGTTGTAACATCGTACCCCAACTTCCTGGATGCCTCCTGTTGAAGGGTTGAGGTAGTAAACGGCGGCGCAGGGTTTCTGAAAGTGGGTTTTACTTCCAAACCGGTTACTTGAAATTCTTCATCCACCAAAGACTCTAAGAATGCTTTTGCGTCAGCTGCATTGCTGGGCTTTTTCACATTTTCTGCGGTTAAGGTTTTGCCTTCTTTGGTTTTGAATTGACCTTGAACGCGGAAATCAGATTTTGCATCAAACTCATTGATTTCTCGTTCGCGCTCAACCACCAATTTTACTGCTACCGATTGTACGCGACCTGCACTGAGTTTGGGTTGAACCTTTCTCCACAGGATCGGCGATAATTCAAATCCCACCAAACGATCCAACACCCGTCGCGCTTGCTGTGCATCTACCAAACATTTGTCGATGGTGCGGGGATTCTCAATGGCATTTAAAATGGCGGTTTTGGTAATTTCATTGAAGACGATACGCTTGGTATTTTCTGCTTTCAAACCAAGCACTTCGAATAAATGCCAACTGATGGCCTCTCCTTCTCGGTCTTCGTCCGATGCCAACCATACCGTTTCGGCATCCTTGGCGTATTTTTTTAGTTCTGCAACCAGTTTTTTCTTCTCATCGGGCACCTCGTATTTGGGGGCAAATCCATTTTTAATGTCGATGGCTGAATCTCCCGACGATAAATCGCGGATGTGGCCCATACTGGATTTTACAATGAAGCCCTCACCGAGATACTTCTCGATGGTTTTGGCTTTGGCGGGTGACTCTACAATGACTAAGTTCTTGATTGACATGAATTATTTTCCGAAAATGACTGGTTTTTGAATTTGACCTTCACCACTGCGAAGGCTTACTAGGTAAACACCTTGCGATGGCAATGTTAAATCCGACATAAAAAAGGTATTTGTAGATTCAGAAAGTATGCCTTCAAAGATTTTGGCAACCTTCCTTCCTTGCAAATCAAGCAATTCAACAACAACAAACTCATTTGGTTTGGTATTGCGAATCACAATTTTTGAATTGGCTTCGATGGGATTGGGACTAATCTCCACGATTTGCAGTGATTCACCAATGGTATTGATTCCCGCCATATACTGACCCAAATTGATGTTGTCAATGTAGATAGGATTACCACCTTCACTGGCAAAATCAATTCGGAAAGTCAAATTGGTATTCAGACCAAGTCCGATAGATGACAAGCTAGGCAAACCCATGACTTTCCATTGCGTGGCTTTGGTGGGTTTGAAATTGCTGGTATAAACCTGACCTGTATAGCCCAATGCGGCTCCCGACCTTTCCATCACTTGCTTGAACGTAGCTCCACAATCTGTAGAAACGTATACACGCAACACATCGGTAATCGTGGCATCAGGCTGGCAATAAGAGGCCATAAAGGTAAACTTGGGCGTAAGGGCACCCATATTGGAAATATCCACGCTGGGCAAGGTTACGCTGTACGTGTTACCTATGTTCGCGCCAGTTGTCACGGGTGCTTTGTAACAACTTGTACCCAAATAGCTGGTGGTATTGTCCATCACAAAACGTGAACCAGCAGGCGATGAATGCACAAATTTGTCGTCAGTGGTAAAGGTGGTTGGATCGCCTTTTTCAAAGCTCTGTTCAAAATTGGCTTTGTTGTTGGCCACCGCTTTCAACACGGTGATATAGTTGGTTTTCGTGGTAGAGTTACTACCCTTTGCATTCTGTACGGTCAGTGAAACACTATAGGTACCGGGGGTTTGGTAGGTAATGGTTGGGTTCTGCACAGAGGCACTGGGTTGACTAGAACCGGTAAAGGTCCACGACCAGGCCGTTGGTGTTGATTTGCACGTTAAATCGTAAAACTTAACTGCTTGTCCTGCACAAATCACAGTACTGCTAGAAGTAAAGGCAGCCACAGGAGCCACAGACCCCGGTGCAACGCCCGTTGCAATCAAATTGGCCGAAGATACCACCGCAGCTCTTGGGTAACTACCATTGGTCAGTACGCCATGCATGCGGGATTTTTGTTTCAGTGTAAACAAGGTCTGACAACCGCCATTGGAATAATCCATGTAATTCTCCCACATATCGGGCAAATCAGGAAAATCGTTGGTACAGCTGTTTCCTCCTGAAGGACAAGAGGCATTCACAAAGGTGCCATTCACTGGTGGGGTATCATCAATTTGGTCTCCACCTGTACAACCGTCTTGGAAGGTGTGATATAAGCCCAACCAATGTCCAATTTCATGCGTCAATGTCCGTGCGCTGTCAGATGCAACCGCCGTACCAATGGTACCCACACGGTCTGATTTCATCACAATACCATCGCGGGTAGCGTTGGTTGCCCATGGAAAACAAGCATAACCCAAAACCTCACCACCATCTACGCCACCGGAAATAGACGAAACCACCCAAATATTGAGGTATTTTTTATAGTTCCAGTTGATGAGCGATTTTACTTTTTCAGTGGTCATATCCATCTGAACACCCGCCGAAGAATACACGCGATTGATGCCTTCGGTACAGTTTCCATTGGGGTCAATTTTTGCTAATTCGAATTTGATCTGACAATCAGCAGCCAATCCGTTGAATACAGAACGCAATTTGGTTCTATTGCCATTGAGCAGGTTAAAATCGTTGTTCAATACCCGAATTTGATCCAGGATTTGTTCGCGAGAAATGTTCTCAGGACCGTTGGTATGGATTACATGGAACACCACAGGAATGGTATAGATCGCAGCGCGTGATTCTATTGATTTATCCTTCAACAACGCATTGATTTCTGCTTCAGCTACTGCCACCGATGGATCCACCGACTTAATATGCTGATGGTATTGATCAGAACCACATTTGTGCTGAGCAATGGCTCCGTGAAATATCCCAAAAAAACCGAGCCCCAGGGCCAAACAAATCTTATTCAGTCTCATTATCGTTCCGCAAATTAAATTGAAAGTTTCGGGGTTTGTGGCACTCACCGATAAAATCAATGACA
>JAHEMG010000019.1 GCA_024643755.1 Flavobacteriales bacterium
ATCCATGCGCTTTTCTGTTCTTTTACAGAACGATAACGGCCATGAGATTTTACTTAATCGATCGAATAGAGGAGATACAACCCAACGAATTTGCCAAAGGCATCAAATGTTGGAGTTTGTCGGAAGATTTTTTTACCGAACATTTCCCCGGTTTTCCTGTAGTGCCCGGTGTACTGCAAATTGAATCCATGGCTCAATTGATGGGCATGCTCATCGAACGTTCCTATCAACAATCGTTTCCCGAAGCTGGCAAAGCTTATCCCCTCCTGAGCATCGTGCAAAAAGCCAAATTTCGTGAACCCCTGATTCCGGGCGATCAGTGCTTTGTTACAGCCAAACTCACTTCCCTGGATACCATGCGCGCAACCGGTACCGCCGAGATTCATGTCGATGGGATCCTAAAAGCCCAAGCCGATTTGAGTTTTACCATCATGGATGGCAACAAAACCCCACACAATCCCTTTATTCACCAAAGGGAAGAATATTACCTATCGCTCAATGTGAAAAACACCCTCAAACAGCGTTAACATGAAATTGGGTGTTACGGGCATACAACATTGGGAAAAAGCACTGGGCTTCAGTGCCGATTTGTCCGCATTTTTTCAGCACCTAACCCCCAATAACGCATTAGGTCAAACGGTGTTAAACCAATATTCGGTTACTTTTAGACAGTGTGATATTTCCCCCGAACATCCTTTTTATCCCAAAGCGAGTGATTTAAAAGTAATGCGCGATGATACCATCGCCTCGGTCATTTGTGCCCAATTACTCTTGCAATCGGCCCAAATTCAGGATCATGAAAAAGCCGAAATGAGTCTGTTCTTTGCCAATAGCAATTTTATCGATAACGGGATTTTAGACTTCGATACCATCGCCTTGGCCATCGGTGAAATTCAAAAGGCGAGTAATGCCATCGAAAAGAACAAATCCTTCGCTGCAGAAGTATCACCCCTGGTACCGCTAAGAACCCTGACCAACAGCACGCAGAGCTTTGTTTCGCAATACACCCAAATCAAAGGGGATAGCACCACCTACGGCAGTACTTGTTTGTCGGCAGCCCATGCGTTGGATGATGCCATTACGCTCATGCAATTGAATCTGTCAAAAACAGCCTTGTTGGGTGGATCGCACTTTGCCAATGTGTTCTCCTTTCTCAATCAGTATCTCCATGTTCCTACAATAGACCAATACGCTGAATCTACCTCGGCCTCTGTGTTTATTGTGGAGTCTGAATCACAAGCCATCGCCGCAAACCGTTCTGTCTGTCTTTGGATAGATCAATTGCTTTTCAACGATTGGCCTGAATCAACAAACCCATTCAATCGCGTATACTGCGGGGGCGCACTAACCCGCTCACAAGACAACGACCTGGTGTCCAAGTGCCACCAACAAACAGGCACCGATGCCCAATCCTTCTTTCCCTATTTCGGCAGTTTGGGATGCGCTGAATTGGGGTTTTTGCTATCGGTAGCTTCCCTTCAGCTCCACGCCAACGAATCGGCCCTCATTTACCTCGAAGATGTCTTCGGCTCCTTTTGTTGCTTAACCGTGAAAAAACCATGAAGCAACAACGTGTCTATATCGTCTTTTGCGAGACTGTGAGTCCGCTCGGTATCAATGGCCAAGTGCTGCAGCAAAGTCTGATTGAGAACTACAACGCCGTTGCGCCCATCAAACAGTTCAATGCAGACGGACTCGCACAGCCCAAGGCCTGCGAAGCGCACCAAGATCTATCCCAGTTTTTACCCCAAGACAATCACCTTTGGCAGCAAGTTGCCATCCACGACCGCAAATTTGCTTTGATGGCTGCTGTAGTCAATCAACACCATCAAACGCTGTCGAATTTGCTGTCTGCGGTGGATCAAAAACGCACAGGGATTTCGCTGGGACTTGGCACCAATGTCTTTCCAATGGAGAGCATCGCCATGGAAGTGGATGAGTTGTCAACCAATGGATTATACCGAACCTTGCTGCGCGTAAATCAGCCCGTACATTCAACCATCAATACCATTTTTAACCATTCCGATTTGTATGCCAATTACATACAATATCGACTTGGGAAAGTGGGATTTGCCAAGAATATTCTCACCGCGTGCTCCAGTTCCACCCAAGCCATTGCTTTAGCAGCAGCAAAGATTATGACGGGCAGCGCAGATGTCATGATCGCCGGCGGGGCGGATTCTATCCTCAATAATTTTGCCTACATCAGTTTCGGGAAGCTCGGTGTGTTAACCCAGGATGAATGCAGGCCGTTCGATATTAACCGCAGTGGTGCCATTGCGGGAGAATGCGCCGGTATTGCTGTTCTTGCCTCTGAAGCGGGGGTAAAAGCGATGGGCGTGGATCCCGCCTTTGAACTCATTGGCTTCGGTAATTCCATGGATGCCCATAAAATTACTGCCCCCGATCCTTCGGGAATGGGTGTGGAAACTGCTATGCGAAAAGCCATCGCCATGTCAGGACAGTCGGCCTCAGAAATCAATTACATCAACGCCCATGGAACCGGTACCCGCTCCAACGATGAGGTGGAATTGCGCGCCATTGAACGCATTGTGGGCGATGCAGCAAGCAAGGTGGCGGTGAGTTCTACCAAAGACCGACATGGTCATTCCATTGCGGCCGCGGGGATTCAAGAGTTTCACGTGTTGCTGGCATCCATGGCGAAAGGCATGATTCCGGCAAACCTCAATACCCAAAAACCATTGCAAACCAACTTGCACTTGCCGCTGAAGGACAATGTGCATCAAAAAATTCATATCGGAATGACAAACAACTTTGCTTTCGGCGGTGTCAACTGCTCTTTATTGATCAAAAATCTGAAACCATGAACCTGGCATTAACGAACAAAGTGGTTTTGATTACCGGGGCCAATGGGGGTATCGGACAGGCAATTTCCTTGGCTTTTATTCAAGAGGGTGCCACGCTGCTGGCCGGTTATCGGGGCGATGTTTCTAAGCTCGATGAACTGAAATCGATGCTCACAGCAGATCAACAAAATCAAGTAAAACCGATTCATTTAGACCTAGGCAATATCGCACAGTGCAAAGTGGCCATCGACGAAGCTGTTGATCATTTCGGGGCGATTGATGTTTTGGTCAATTGCGCCGGTACAGCCATTGAAAAGCCATTTTTACTCACAGAATTCGACGAAATCGATAAGCAAACCACCGCCAATTTTACTGCACCCATCAAACTCACACAACTGGTGTTAAAACACATGATGCTCAACCGAAAAGGCAGCGTGATCAACGTTTCCAGTGTGCACGGTTTTCGATTCGGTAGGGGTGTGGCAGTATACGCCGCCAACAAAAGTGCCATTGAGCGATTCACCCAAGCCCTGGCATTGGAAGTGGGCAGAAACGGCATCCGGGTAAACGCAGTTTGTCCAGGTATGATCGAAACCAAAATGATCCAATCACTGCAAAAGAATATGCCCCCAGATATACTCAAACGCTGTCCGATTTCCCGACCCGGCAAACCCCATGAAATTGCCAACGCAGTGCTTTTCTTGGCCTCAGAAACCATGTCGAGCTATATCACCGGCACCACCTTGGTCGTGGATGGCGGCATCAGTATTTAACCAAAAAAACGAACACACTATGACATACGATCCATCAGAAATTTTAAAATCAGTACAAGAAGTCATTCATCAATCCAGTGGTGTGGCTTTGGAGACCATTCAACCCGATGCTACGCTTTTTGATGATTTGGCCATTGATTCCATCGACATGGTTGACATCCTGTTTAATCTCGAGCGTAAATATGGCATTGAGTTGAAAATTAGCGAGATAGAACAGTTTTCTAAGGCCGAATTGGGCGATGAGCCCTTTGAGATCGACCAGATAATCACAGAAAAAGGCCTAGAAGTGCTAAAGCGCAACCTCCCTGATCTCAACGCCACAAAGTTGGTTCACGGCATTACCATCAACGACATTATCCGATTAATTACTGTAAAAACCCTCGCGCACTTGGTGCAAGTGCAAATCGATAAAAAGCAGTCTTGAGCATGCGCATCTATCGGATCCAAACGAACAAAACCCTATTCGCCTTCGGCGATGCAATTGGCGATGTGCCGGTGTTGAATACCACCTTGGCAACCTATCAGGAATCTGTTTGTCGCTCCGCGAAACTGTCGATCATCGACATGCCCAAGCCCATCCAAAATCATCAGTCAAGTCAAGGGTATTTCGAGTTTGATGAGTCGCTGCTGTTCTCTGCCGCATTTTTATCCGAGGCGGTGTCCGTTGCAAAGCAATCTTCGCAAACCAAACACATCCAATTTGCCATCGCACCGCAGCAGTCGTTACAGCGATTCTCGTTGCCAGTCGCAAATCAACAAACGCAGTGGCTGTTTCCGTTTTATTACCGGGTTCCCAATGCCACCGATACAGAAGTGGTTGAGCTCAAGGGTAGGGAATTTCCCATTAACAATCCCATCCCCAAACAAATTGTTCCAACGGGGTCGTACAACACCCACCAAAATCCTGTGTTTGCCGCAGAAATTATTTCCCCCTTCCATCTGCTGCAAGCCAATGTTGGATTGAATCTCAATCGCAGCAACAACCTCCTGAAACTGCTGCCGAAATGCTTGTATGAGCGATTCGCCAATCCCCATGCGCGACTTGCGATGTTGGGACTGAAATTCACCAATCGCAAAGGCAAAAATTGTCATATTCATCCCAGTGCGGTGGTAGAAGGCTGTATTCTGGGCGATAACGTAACCATCGGTGCCAATGCCGTGGTGCGACTAAGTATCATTGGCGATCATACCTTTATCGGCGATGCAGCCGTGGTCAATTACAGCGTCATCGGGAACCACAATTACGTGATGACCGGCAATCATTTGCAATTCTGTTTAACATACCCTTCGGTGTTTACCATCCACGGACCGTATCAGTTCAGTGTTTTCGGAAAGAATACAGCGGTTTTTGCGACCATCAATTGCGACATTCGATTGGATGAAAAAACCATCGCCATTCCCACTGCCAATGGCATCGTAGACTCTCAACAGCATTTGTTGGGGATTGCTTACGGACATGATGCGAAAGTGGGGGCATCGAACATCATCGCTGCAGGACGGATCGTTCCAAATAATGCCATTTTGAATCCCCCAGATTTCATCCGACTCAAATTTGACCAGCCCGATGCATAACACAACGCCCACCATCATTTTGTTGGGGTCCACCGGCTACACGGGTGGGCTGATAGCCGCGATGCTTGAATCGTTAGGTGTTAAATTTTGGGCGTACGGCAGAAGCGCTGAAAAACTCCAAATACTCCAGGAAACCCACGTTCACTGCATAGGTGTTCAAGTATTCAATACCGGCGAGGATGATTTACAATCGGTACTTACCCCGCAACACGTGGTGGTAAATTGTATCGGTCCGTTTAACCTTTACGCAATACCCGTTGTGGCGGCCTGCATAGAAGCCGGAGCCTGTTACATCGATATTACCGGAGAGCAAGCCATCGTGCAGGCCTCCTTCGACACCCTGTCGCAGCAAGCAAAGTCCAACGGCGCCCTGATTATTCATTCGATGGCCTTTGAATCGGCCCTGTCTGACCTGCTTTTTCTGCGTTCCAGCAAATTAAACCCTGCAGCCGAGTACCGCAGTTTCAACACGTATTACATGTTGAATAGCAAACAGATGAGTCCAGGTACCCGCATCACCATGAAAGTGGCCAATGCCTATGATTCGGTGGCGTTGTGCGATAGGCAATACGTGGATTTATCGTCGTTAAGCGATGGTTTGCTGACCGATCCCATCGCACCCATGAATCGCATCGCAGTGGGGTATCCCGAGCCCATTTTGGCCAAAGCCCATGGAAACGTGAAAAATGCCTGTGCCCACTACCTAATAGAACCAAACAGCGATTTGGGGTATTTCATGTCCCAGCCATCGCCCAGAAATCGCGAGGTGGATGTGGAGGGGTTGATGGCGCGATATCAGCGCAGTCAGATTGTAGGTCCCACCGCCGAAGAACGCGCACAACAGACCTTTGAAATTCATACGTATTTAACGAGCGATGCACAAATTACCCAATGCGTTTTGAGTGGGAGAGACATGTACGGATTAACCGCTGAATTGGTTGTTTTTTCTGCACTGAAAGCCATCCGTTGCAGATTTTCCGGAGCGGGAGATGTGGCGATCAGCGGCGTATTGACCCCCGCACAATTTTTATCAAACGAAGGATT
The DNA here is from genome assembly GCA_024643755.1 of Flavobacteriales bacterium. Lineage (GTDB taxonomy): Bacteria > Bacteroidota > Bacteroidia > NS11-12g > UBA955 > UBA955. Next base: position 6,197 of record JAHEMG010000019.1, read on the forward strand.
GCAATGGCTGCAAATGCACAAGGGTCTTAAGTTAACCGTCAACCCACTGAACCAAGCCAACCCATGAGAAAAATTACCCTAACCCAATGGACTTCATTGTGGATCTTTCCGATACTCCAGGTGACCACATTTGCCTTGTTCTGCTTGGGCATTGACCAGCATTTCTGGGCGATACTGTTTTTGCCGTTGTCGGCGTTTTTCTTGAATTTCTCCCTGCACATCACCTACCACTACACCGTTCATTTTCCCTTTAAATCGGCTGCTTTACAACAACTCGCAGGCATCGCGAAAACCTTGTTGATGGGCTTACCCTTTCATTATTATTTGATGTCGCACTGGAATCACCACAAACACAACAACGGTTTGGATGATTTTACCACCACTTGGAGAGCGGTTGATAACCAGATTGTACCGAAAAATGTATTCATTTATGCCCTTTTTTGGCCGTTTTCCAGTTCTAAATCACTGCCATTGCAAATTGAGCAGGGCAGGAAAGAGGGTTACTGTACTCCGAGGGTGCAAAAACGCATGCTCATGGAATTGGGTGCATTGTTGGTTTGGGTGGCTTTCATGGCCCTATACGCATGGCCTTGGCTCTGCGGTTATTATGTGATGGTCTATATCGGTTGGATGCTCATTGCCTTGCAGAATTACGGACAGCATTTGCCACAGCAATATGGCGCTCCAAAGGCCAATACCTATCTGTCTCGCTGGTATAACTGGTTGTTTATCAATAACGGACTGCACGAGGAGCATCATGAGGAGCCCGCAAAATCTTACTGGGAACTCAAGCCCCAAGCCCAAACACCCCATTCCGTGATTGCAAAGCCCCATTTGATTGAACCCTTTTTTCATCCAAAAAATAACTAACCATGTCTCAAGTCCAAAAAATAGCCGCCCAATTGGTCAAACACCGCGTAAAAATGGCCGTGCTTGCGCTGTTTTGCTTGTTGCTAGGTTCGCTACAACTGGGTAAAATCGATGTTACCGGCAATTTGGGCGGGTTCGATGCACCCGGTGTGCCTGTGTTTGAGGATGCCAAACAGTTCGACTCCCTCTTTGGCGGTGTGAGAACCAAAGTGTTTGTGAGTGTTACCCCGAAAAAAGGTGCTGATTATTCCCTTTGGAAAGAATGCGCTGATATCGAAAATGGCCTTCGCAAACTGAGTGCTGGCATTGAAATAATTAGTCCACGTCGCTTCGTCAGGGGCTATTACGGTTTGGTCGATCCGCAACACGAAATCCCCACAGATTCTATGCTGCGCACCTTGTCAACCCACCCCCAATTGGGCAAATTGATCTCCAAAGACAAGTCTTCATTTTTGCTGCTGCTCACCTTTCCAAACGATAGTATACCGCAAAAAGCACTGCAAGATTGGATTGAACAGCCACGGAGCATGATCGAACAAACCCGCATTTTTGGGTTGGTGCAGCTGGAATCGGCCATCGAGGAAACCATCATCAAAGACATCGCCCTGGTATCGGCATGCATCGCCCTGTTTTTCGCGTGTTTCATCTTTTGGGCCTACCGAAGCATCTCCGCCATTGTCTGTGCCATCGTCATGATGGGATCGTCGATCTGGATGACCTTCTGCCTCTACGCCTTGTTAGGATACCAAATCAATGTTATCACCATCCTCGCCCTGCCCATCATTTTGGTACTGTCGCTGAGCGATGCCATTCACCTGCTATCGGGATTCTCCCACGAAAAAGATTTGCCATCGCTGTTGGCCAAGTACATGGCGCCATCGTTGTATAGCAGTGTAACAACCGCTGTGGCGTTCTTTTCATTTGGATTTAGCGATTCTCCCTTCATTCAACAATTGGGTTTGCTCACCGGTATTGCCTTGTTGTTAGAGTTTTTGGTTTCCTTCGCGATTGCCCCTTGGATTTTTTCAAAAGTGCAGTTGGGTAAGCGTCCTCCAGCTTCGCTGGAGGGACTCACCGCGTTCATTCTCAAACAGAAGAAAGTCATCGCCACCACACTCATGGTCATTGCCGTGGGATCCATTTTCCTCTTCCCACAACTCAAATTCAAATCCGATACCGAGGCATTTTTTCCCAAAAACCATCCGATTACCGACAATCACAACTACTTCAACGACCAATACTATTCACACGTTTCTTGCAATGTTTGGTTCGATAATGCGGGCTACAACAAGCCAACGGATTTTCTCAATGCGGTAAACAAAAAAATTGCCCAACTGAGTCAGCATCCCAAAGTAACGCAAGTTTCCCACGCACAGGCTTCGACAAAATGGGAGCAGGTATTGCCAATGGAGCTGAACGCCGACCAAAATCCATTTTCACATTTTATCAATCCTGACACCAGCATCATTCGGTGCGAGTTGCACTTCGCCAATGCCAATGATGTGATTGGGTTTTATCAGGACGCCCAGAAGAATCAATGGCTCACCGCAACAGCCATGCAGGTGCATGTGATGAGCAATACATTGATTTACGATTATATCAACCACAACATCGCCAAGACCTTGTTTTACAGCTTGTTGACCTCGGGGATTGCCATTGTGTTGATGCTCTTTTTTATTACCAAAAGTTGGAAGCAAGCTTTCATCGGATTGTTGCCGAACGCCGTGCCCCTGAGCATTGCCGTGTGGGTGTTTTCGATTTTTGGCTTCAGTTTGAACATACTCACAGCCATAACAGCCACCGTTTGCATAGGCCTGCTCGACGATGATACCGTGCATTTGCTGTACCGCAGGTTTGTGCTCAAGCAGCCGGTGGATACCTTGGCCAACTCCATTGTGAATACCGCCATTTTATTGGCTGTGGGGTTTGGTTTCTTTTTGATAAGCGATTTTTATCCAACCCAAGTGTTTGGCGGGGTAAGTGCGTTGGTTTTTGTTTTTGGCATTCTGGGCGAGCTTACCCTGTTTCAGGTGTTGATGGATTGGATTGAACGGAAAGGACAAA
>JAHEMG010000011.1 GCA_024643755.1 Flavobacteriales bacterium
TGAATCAGGATAGCAGCATCCAAAAATGGGCTTACGATAGTTTGGCCTATTTCCATTACTTCCATTTGGGCGGCAGTGGCGAGCAGGTAAGAAACCCAAAAACGCCTTTGTATTATGCCGAGGCGGGCTTGAAGCAGAACCCAAAAAATACTTTTTTGCGCGAAATCAAAGCGAAGTTGTTACTGGAGCAGGGCAAGGATACCGCATCGATGGTGATGTTCAGGGACTTGTACGATGAAACCAAGGACCAGACCTATTGGTGGGATATGTGTTTTGTAGAAATGGCCAGAGGCAATGTGATGGGTTGCGATTCGATGGTAACCTTGGCGCTGGCAGATCCCAAAGTGGGCGATAAAAAGGTTCGCATGGAACACATCGCTGCGGGTGTTGCAGAATCGGTGAATGCCAAAGCGGCTTTTATTTATTTACAGGCGTTGATGCTGCGTGGTGCGGGCGATATTATGGCCTCAGCCAACGCGTTGGAAGCCGCCTTGAAGGAGGATAAAAACTTCTATGCTGCGAAGCAAAGTGTGCTTGATTTACAGAGAATGTACGCCCAACAACAAAACAGAGGCGGAAGATAATTACTCTTCCACCAAAACCCGTTTGAGGGTAAACTCGTCCTTCAGCACGTGGTAGGCCATTTCGCTGTAGTACATCAACCCGTCAATCACATGGGTTAAATCGGCAGGTTGGAAGCTCTTTCCTGGAACTCGGAAAATGAGGGCAACCACATTGTCTTTGGCGTTATAGGTGAACTTTCCGTAGAGCAAGTTGAGGTTAACGGTGAGTAACTCCTCCAAGAAGGCCTCGCGCTGCAATGTAGGTGCATAGCAAAATGGGATGGTCAATTGAAAGGTGGTGGTGTCCTCTTCAAAGATGAAGTAATTCCAGGGCGATTTTTGCTCCGCCGACCAAGCATCCAAATAAATGGGGGTCTCGTTGCGCATCAACAACCACTGTCCTTGTTCCTCACCCCTTGCCTGTGCTGGGTCAACACCCAAATCGTGGATGGCCTTTTCTACCGAGTGAACCAAATCATTCAATTCCATGTCGCAAAGTTCTGCATTATCCTCCGTACCGCCATTTTGAATTCCGAGAAATTTATCGGTATCTTGCGTTTTTATCACTAAGTGTATGTTTGACACCAATACAAAAAGCCCTTTTACATTGCGCGCATTGTCGCTTCTTTCCGGCATCGCCATGTTCACCACATCCTGCGGGTTGTTTCACAAAAATGCTGAGGTTGAATTTGAAGTAGCGATGCCCTCAGAGGAACCCATCGCTATGCAAGCCGATGCGATGGTTGATGCTTCGTCGTTAGCCCCCGTTTTTGAAGATAGCAAACCCACCGTAGATTGGATGAAAAACAGCGTGGTTTATGAGGTGAATACCCGACAATTTAATGCCGGCGGAACCTTCAATTCCTTCGCCCCAGAAATTCCCCGACTCAAAAACTTGGGCGTGGATGTGCTTTGGTTTATGCCGATTTATCCCATCGGACAACTCAACCGCAAAGGCGGATTGGGCAGTTATTATAGCATCAAAAACTATCACGGTGTGAACCCCGAGTTTGGGAACCTCCAAGATTTCAAAAATGTGGTGAACGCCGCCCATGCACAAGGCATGAAGGTGATTTTGGATTGGGTGGGCAACCACACCGCTTGGGATCATCCTTGGGTCACCGAACACCCCGATTGGTATGTGCACGACTCCACCGGTAAAATCGTTACGCCTTGGGATTGGACCGATGTGGCCCAGCTCAATTTCAAAAACACAGAGCTGAGAAAAGCCATGATCGCCGAAATGAAATTTTGGGTGAAAGAGTGCAACATCGATGGATTCCGTTGCGATGTGGCCTTTTTGGTACCCCGCAGTTTTTGGGAAGAAGCCCGCATCGAACTGGAAAATGAGAAACCCTTGTTCATGTTGGCTGAAATGGAAAACAACAAAGACATCGACCCAAATCCCCCCGGATACATGGAAAAAGCGTTTGATGCCTACTACGGTTGGACCTTACACTCGGCTTCTGCCGATTGCGCCAAAGGGAAAATTACGGGCAGAGAGTTTGTCAATAAGTTCACTGAGGCCCGCGCCATGTTCCCCGCCAAAGCGATGATGATGAGCTTCTTATCCAACCACGACGAAAACACTTGGAACGGAACCATCGAAGAAAAATACGCCGATAAATGGCAGGTTTTCAGCGTGCTGAACTATACCTTACAAAACAGCTTACCCCTGATATACAATGGCGAAGAAGCCAATAATACCAAGCGATTGCTGTTCTTCGAAAAAGATCCCATCACCTCATGGGCCGATTCATCACGCTATGCGTGGTATCGCAAAATGAATCACCTGAAACACACCCACCCTGCCTTGCAAAACGGCGATTGGGGTGCCAAAGAAGAGGTGTTGAAAGTGACGGGTGGTAATGAAAATGTGTATGCATTCAAACGCAGCAAGAACGGACAAACGGTGACGGTGATTGTGAATTTGGACAACAACCAACAGTGGATTCAGGCAGTGGGTGATCGTGTACTTACCGGCGCTGAAAAGACCTTCGTTGCCTCACCCGTGAATATCAAGCACATCGGACAGGGTATGCCGCTTGCACCATGGGGTTATGTGGTGATTGTCGAATAGTATCATATTGCAATATCACAATATTAAAAACCTTTAACATGAGCACCAAAAAACTCTCTTTCTGGCAAATTTGGAACATGAGCTTCGGCTTTTTGGGTATCCAATTTGGCTTTGCACTGCAAGGTGGAAATATGTCGCGCATCTTCCAAACCCTCGGCGCCACCGAAGACAGCATCCCCATGCTATGGATTGCCGCTCCGCTTACCGGTTTGATCGTGCAGCCCATCATTGGCTACCTCAGCGATAGAACTTGGCACCCCAAATTGGGCCGTCGCCGTCCCTATTTTCTGCTTGGTGCGGTATTGAGTTCACTCGCCTTGTTTTTTGTCCCTTACTCCAGCACCCTGTGGATGGCAGCCGGTTTCTTGTGGATTATGGACGCTTCCATCAACATTTCCATGGAGCCCTTCCGCGCCTTGGTGGCCGATAAACTCCCCGATTCGCAGCGTTCCTATGGCTTTGTGGTGCAGACCCTCATCATTGGCGTGGGTACTTGGGTGGCTTCAAACTTGCCCTGGTTCATGAGTTATTTGGGGGTGTCTGACAAAGCGCCTGAAGGACATGTCCCTGACTCCGTCATTTGGTCCTTCGCCATTGGCGCCACAGTATTCATGGCGTCTATTTTGTGGTCGGTTTTCACCACCACCGAAGAGCCACCGGCCGACATAGAAGCCTTCCGCAAGCAAAATTCTCAGAGCAGTGGCTTATTCAATGGCATCATCGCAATCGCCCACAACTTTAAATCTATGCCCTCGGTAATGTGGAAGTTGGGCGTGGTACAGTTTTTCAGTTGGTTTGCTTTCTTTACGATGTGGTCTTTTGCCACACCTGCACTCACCGAGCACGTATACCACGCTGCGATGCCACAACATGGCGATGCCAATTTCGATGCCAAAAACGAGGCCTTCAACCAAGCCGCCAACATCATCGGCAGCTCCATGGGTATGTATGGTTTGAGTTCGATGGCGTTTGCCCTCCTCCTCACATTGATCACCGCCAAAAATGGCATCAACCGCAGGCTCATTCACATGCTTTCATTGCTCGCGGGTGGATTGGGCTTCTTGCTCATGATCACTGCCAACCAAGCCAACGATGGGATCCTCAATTTGGCGTTTGCTTTAATCGGTATTTCTTGGGGTAGCATTCTTTCCATGCCCTATGCGATTTTGTCGAGTTCTGTCAAGCCGGAAAAAATGGGCGTCTCCATGGGAATCTTCAACATGTTTATCGTCATTCCACAGATTGTAGCGGCTCTGGGCGGCATCAACTGGGCCTACAAAACCTTCCTGGGTACTGAGATCATCAACACCATGGTACTGGCCGGAATTGCCTTGATTTTGGGTGCGCTGAGCACCTTCATGTTGCCCAAGCAACAGGGTTAAACCACCGCTAATCTTGTTGATTACCTAGCTATTCAGAGAAATTCATGAGTCGGCAACTCACTTCAATTTCTTAGACAATTTCAGCATTTCATCGGCCAACTCCCGGTACTGCGCGTCTTTGCTCTTTTTGAGCAGCTTGTAATACTTCTGTGCCTGCGACTTGTTCTGCAACTGAAAATGGCTGTATCCGAGGTTTGCCAATACGATATCGTCGTGCGAATTCAGTGCATACGCCTTTTCCAAATAGGGAATCGCCTCGCTCCATCGCTTCAACATCATGTTTGAAACCGCTAGATTCGATATACAAGGCACATTCTTCGGGTCGATCTCCAACAGCGCCAACGAAATCGGCTCAATCCAAATCAGTCCCAAAGAATCCTGTGAATAAAACAACTTCGCGATATAATCCTGACAGGTAGAGAACAAAAACTGTTTGCCATCCTGCAATTCCACGCCCTTGCTCCACTGCCACTGAAAATCATTATCCACTGACTTTTCAATGGCCTGCAGAATCGTTATACTGAAGGAATCGTGCTGATGCAACAACCCAAACAAATGCACTTTGCCGAACAACAAATCCAACCTGCGGGGAAAGCGAGCGATGCCTTTGTTCAGCCAATATCTGCTATTCGCCGATAGTTCATCGTCCATGCTGGGCATTGAGTACATGTAGCCAACAGTTTTTCCCAACGAATCTTGCAACGTATAGGCCTCCTGACCGTTGTTGGGCGGGGTGGTCGACATCTGAATCACCTCCTTTTGGGCCAAGTTCAAGTAATAATTGGCTTGACAAACATAATACTCAGGGTCTTGCTGTCCGATACCCGACCACTGTGCCAAAAACTTCCGCTGTGCTGCGGTATCCTTGCTGCGCAACAATCTCAAAAAGGCGGTGTATTCCTCACTAACGTTTGTTGATTTAGACTCGCCCAACCCTTCGGTTAAACCTGCATCTCCCTGAGTTCGGTTGGCTTGCGCATGGACAGAATGAACCATGAACAGCAGGGCCATCGCCCAAAAAACCTTGAAACTATTTTTCATTTGCGTTTGCTTAGCAGGTAAAAGACAAATCCCACAGCTGCGGTAGACAGTCCGTATAGACTCTCAGTGGGTTTATCGTTCACAAAAAACATCGCCACGGCACCGGTGGTCAACAAAAACAAAATGGGGGTAACAGGGTATCCCCAAGCGCGATATCCATCGGGTTTGCCTTCGCGGAATCGCAGAATCATCATGCCCAAAACGGTGAGCATCGTAAACAAACTCAAGGTGAATGCGATGTAATAAATGAGCTGCGGAAAGTCCATCACGAACAACAAAATCAACGATACCACCCACTGCACCACGATCGCCCTGCGCGGATTGCCATCGGCTTCGCGTTTGGATAGGCCCTGCATGCTGGGAATGGTTTCAAACATCTTGGCCAATACTCTCGGACCGGTGAACACCATGGAACTGATGGTTGAGACCAGGAGCAAGCTGATGATACCGCCCATGAGTTTGCCAATGTTGCTGCCCAAAAGCGCTTCTGCGGCCACCAAACCCACTTCTTTCACACCCACCAAATTGTGGACAGCGGTGGATTTCATCAAAACCATGTTTAGCAGTACGTAGAGGCCGGTTACGGTGAGGGTGCCCATGAGAATGCTGCGCGATAGGTTGCGATTGGGATTTTCGATGGACCCAGCGATGTAGGTACTGGCATTCCAACCACTGTAGGCGAAACTCACCCAAATCAGACTTGTCGCAAAAGCAGGCGTGATCAAGTTGCCTAGGCCCAGCCAACCATCAGAAGCAGCCTTGCCATCGCCAAAAATCTCTTTCCAAGATTGCGCAGAGGGCAAAAAATCAACCGGTTGCTGTCCGATCGCAAACCCCGCACCAATGAACAACAAAATCATCGACACTTTGAGCACGGTAGATCCCTTTTGAAAATCGATGCCGAGGCGGGCATTCCACCAGTGGATGATGCTGATGAGGGTAATGATGATAATGGCCAAAGCGGTTTCATTGACGCCCGGCCACACGCCATGCACATAGGCACCCAGGGCGATGGAGGCCCCGGCGATGGGCGCGGCAAATCCAACGGTTGAGCTTACAAAACCCGCCACAAAACCCAAGGCAGGGTGATAGATTTTCGACAAAAAATAGTATTCGCCACCATCTTCTGGCAAGCGCGTAGCGAGTTCGGCATAGCAAAAAGCACCACAAAGGGCCAGCAATCCACCCACCAACCAAATCATCACAATACCAAAACCGGATTGGATGTCGAACAGTTGATACCCCAAACTGGTAAATACCCCTGTACCTATCATGTTGGCTACCACGATACTGGTGGCACCAAATAAATCTACATTGCGCTGTTTTGAACCGCTCATTGGATGTTTGTAAAGAAGCGAAAATACGACCGAATCCGTCATTTCAGGGAATCTGTGTACTTTTGTCGCATGCTTTCTTCCCAGAATTTTTTCACGGTCGACATCCACACCCACATCATTCCCGAAAACCTGCCCAAATGGAAGGAGAAATTTGGCTATGGCGAGTTTGTGCAATTGGAGCACCACAAGCCCTGCTGCGCGCGCATGATGATGGACGATGCCTTCTTCAGAGAAATTGAAAGTAACTGCTGGGATCCGGCGCAGCGACTCAAAGAATGCGGACATCACCACGTAGATGTGCAGGTTATCAGCACCATTCCGGTGATGTTCAGTTATTGGGCTGAGCCAAAAGACGGGTTAGAGATTGCCAAATTTCTGAACGATCATATCGCTGATGTGTGTCACCGCTACCCCACCCGATTTGTGGGATTGGGCACATTGCCGATGCAGCACACCGATTTGGCGATCCAAGAATTGCGCAGGTGCAAAGAAATTGGCCTGAAAGGCATTCAAATTGGTTCTCACGTGAACCATATGAACCTGAACGACCCTTCCCTGTTCCCGATTTTCGAGGCGATGCAAGAGCTAGACATGGCCTTGTTCGTGCACCCTTGGTGGTATTCTGCCAATAAAAAAATGCAAAATTATTGGTTGCCTTGGTTGGTAGGCATGCCGATGGAAACTTCGCTAGCCATTTGTTCGATGATATTTGGTGGCATTTTTGAGCGATTGCCCCGCTTGCGCGTGGCTTTTGCCCATGGTGGCGGTGCTTTTCCGGCGACCATTGGAAGAATAGAACATGGATGGCAAGCCCGTCCGGATTTGGTTGCCGTGGACAACATCCACAATCCCAAAAAGTACCTCGGACAATTTTGGTTGGATAGTTTGGTTCACGATCCCAAAATGCTGGAAGTAGTGGTAGATTTGGTTGGACCGAACAGAATCACGTTGGGGACCGACTATCCCTTCCCGCTGGGTGAAGACAATCCAGGTGAGTTGATCCGCTTGTCGAACTACTCTGACGACATCAAAGCGATGATGCTCGGCACTTCAGCGCTGGAGTGGCTCAACATGCCGCTATCGCATTTTAAGTAAGGTACAGTTACTACTGTTGCTTCGGTAATTTCTGGCTAACTACGTTAGGTTAACCACCTAGCACTTCCAAAAGAGTGTCCTCAAACTATTTGTAGCAAATTGAATTTTTTATACCTTTGTGTATAATACCATTTGGTATAATACTAAAAAGTATAAACAACGAACCATGAAAGATTCACCTTTTGTTTACGGAACCATAGTAAGCACTAATTCATTTACAAATAGAGAGGTCGAGTCAGCAAAATTGGAAAGCAATTTACTGAACGGAATAAACACCACAATTATCTCCCCAAGGAGATGGGGGAAATCATCGTTGGTAGAGAAAGTAATTTCAGATATTAACAAGAAAGATAAAAAAACAAAGACGATAATTATCGACCTGTTTTCGGTAAGTAGCGAAGAAGAGTTTTTAGAGCTGTTTGCTCACCAAGTAATTAAAGCATCCTCCTCCAAATGGCAAGAATGGATGACTAGTGGCAAAGAGTTTTTTAAAAATCTGATGCCCAAATTAAGCATTGGAATTGACCCAACTAGTGATTTTAGCTTAAGTTTTGATTGGCAAGAATTGAAGAAAAATAGTGAAGAAGTACTTAATCTGCCTGAAACAATTGCAAATAAGAAAGGCATAAAATTCATTATCTGTTTAGACGAGTTTCAAAATCTATCTTCTTTCAAAGATTATCTTGTCTTTGAAAAAAAGCTCCGGGCAAGTTGGCAACGTCATAAATCCGTCACCTATTGTTTATTTGGCAGTAAACGCCATATGATGACCGAAATTTTCAACAATCCGTCCAAGCCTTTTTATCGCTTTGGCGACATAATGTTGTTGCAAAAAATTGAAACTAAAAAATGGGTAACATTTATTCGCAAAAGCTTTGAGAAAACCGATAAACAAATAGACGAAAACACAGCCGAAATCATCCCCATCGTAATGAAAAATCACTCATGGTATGTGCAACAGTTAGCTCATTACACGTGGAATGTGACCCACAACCGGGCTACCGATACAGAGATTCTGATCGCATTGAAAGAATTAATCAGTGCAAATACGCCTTTGTATCAAAAGGAAACTGAAAGCATTAGTTCTACGCAATTAAATTTGTTGAAAGCGGTTGCTAAAGGCGAAACCCAATTTACCAGCACTGCAGTTATGAGAATCTATAATTTGGGGACACCAAGAAATGTGAGTAAAAATAAAACGCTACTCATCAATAGTGATGTTATCCATGAAGTAAATAATCAGTTTGAATTTGTTGATCCTGCCTTTGAAATATGGTTTAAAAAACAATTTTTCAATCTGCCCTACAACCTAGAAAATACCAATTAATACAGGAAACTACATCATTATCCAACAACCTCGGCAATCACTTTGTCGATGGCTTCGAAGTCGTAACCCTTCCCAACCAGATATCGCTTCAACTTGAACACCTTTTCGATGTGCGAGGCGCCTTTGATCAATGGCCATTTTTTGGCGGCGAGTGTATTCAACGTATCCAAATAATCGTCCATCCCTAGCGAGGCCAACGCTTGCTGTATGAGTTTTTCCCCCACACCTTCTCGCTTCAGTCCCTGTTTGATTTTGGCTTTTCCCCAGCCCTTGATTTTGAATTTACCCCGCGCATAAGCCATGGCAAATCGCTCTTCATTGAGGAAGTTGCTGTGCATCAGTTCCACCAACAAAATATCCGCATCGATGCCATTCAGGCCATAGTCCATCAGCTTCCGTTTCACCTGCTGATGACTCCGCTCTTGATAAGCACAAAACTTCTCAATCTTGGGCTTCGCCTGAGAGGGGGTTAGGGTTTTCTTGAAAGGTTGTTGATCGTTAAACGGCATGTCTCGTTAACCGCATTTCCATAGACATGGATTTTAGTTCCGCATCAGAATACTGATTGTACTGTTTGAGAAGTCCACCGAATTTTGTGATGAAGGGATCCTCCTCTAAGTGTGGGTTCTTAGGCATTGATGAATCAAGTGTTATTGGTTGTTCAACAAAAATTTGCTCCACCAATAATGAAATAGAAGTTCCCTTGGTTTGAGCCAAAGACTTCATTTTAGCAATCAAAGGTTCATCTAAAAACAAAGTTAACTTCTTCTTCATTCGTACAAATTTAAACATTTTCTCTACGTATAATCTCTCCATAAAATCCTTGTTGCAAAGGAACTCTCATCAAAACACATTTCATTCTCGTGTGATGAAATATGCAACACAAATAGTGTCTTTGGCAATTATTACAAACTGACAAACACGCCCGCATTGCAAACCACGATGCATATTAAACCCTTGTTACTATGACAAAATTTCAGTTCTGCTACATTGGTACATCAATTGACAATGCAACGGCATGAGAACAGGACAGATTTCAGTTCAATCAGAGAACATTTTCCCCATCATCAAAAAATTCCTGTACACCGACCAGGAAATTTTCCTTCGTGAATTGGTGAGCAACGCGGTGGACGCCACCAAGAAACTCAGCACTTTATCGCGTGTGGGCGAGTTTGAAGACCCCATCGACAACTGTAAAGTAGAAATTAGCTTCGACGAAAAAGCCAAAACCTTGACCATTTCCGATTCAGGTATCGGGATGACCGAAGAGGAGGTAGAAAAATACATTACCCAATTGGCATTTTCAGGTGCTCGCGAGTTTGCAGAACAATGGAAAGACAAAGACCCAGACCAAATGATCGGTCATTTCGGATTGGGCTTCTATTCTGCATTCATGGTTTCTAAAACTGTAAGCATCGAAACAAAATCTTACCAAAAAGGCGCTCAAGCCGTGCATTGGGATTGCGATGGTGCTACCAGCTATAACATCGGCAAAGGCAAACGCAAAAAGCGCGGAACGGATGTCATTTTGCACCTAACCGACGAAGATGCTGAAACGTATTTGTCCAAGTGGAAACTCCGCGAATTACTCCGCAAATACTGTCGCTTCCTTCCCGTCCCCATCACCTTCGACGGTGAAGACATCAACAATACCCAGCCCATTTGGACGAAAAAGCCCGCTGAGTTGGAATCAGAAGACTACAAAAAATTCTTCGAAGAGTTGTATCCTGCCCAAGAAGCACCCTTGTTTAACATCCACATCAACACCGATTACCCCTTCAACCTTACGGGCGTTTTGTACTTCCCCAAGGTAAACGAAGCCATCGACAACCGCCAAAATCGCGTACAATTGTATTGCAACCAGGTGTTTGTTACTGAGGACGTGAAAGACGTGTTGCCCGAGTATTTGGTGTTGCTCAAAGGGGTTATCGACTCCCCAGATATTCCGTTGAACGTATCGCGCAGTTCTTTACAGAGCGATGCCAACGTGAAGAAAATCACCCAGCACATCAGCAAAAAGGTAAGTGACAAATTGAATGAGTTGTTCAAAGCCGATCGCACCGACTTCGATGGTAAGTGGGAATACTTGGATTTGTTTGTGAAGTATGGCATGGTGGCCGACGAAAAATTCGCTGAGCGCACCAAAGACATTTGCTTGTTGAAAACCACCGACGACAAACTCTACACCATCCAAGAATGGATCGATCACGCCAAAATCAATCAAACCGATAAAAACGGAGAAACTGTTGTGCTCTATGCGACCGATGTAAACGTACAACACATGAACATCAAAGCCGCCAAAGACAAGGGCTATGAAGTGGTGGTATTAAACGGTCCGTTAGACACCCATTTCGCCGGTTGGTGCGAAGGCAAATTCGAAAAAGTGAAATTCCGTTGCGTAGATGGCGGTCCGATGGACCAACTGATCGAGAAGGAAGTGACCATCGAATCTGTGTTGAGCGAAGATCAGCGCAAGACCTTGGAAGAAAGCGTGAAAGCCATTGTGAATGAATTGGCGTTTGACGTAAAAATAGAATCGTTGCCACCCCAAGACGATTTCATTTCGGTGCACCGCAGTGAGTGGGAGCGCAGGATGGAAGACATGGCCAAGATGGGCAACGGGTTCCCTTATGGCAGCATGGGCTTGAACAAGCAAACGATGGTGGTCAATACCAACCACGCATTGGCCAGCAAGGTTTTGAACAAAGATGGCGATAGCAGAAACGAGTTGTTGCAATACTGCATGGACTTGGCGATGCTTCAGCGCGGTCAATTACAAGGTGAGTCTTTGGAGCGATTTGTGAAAAAAGCCCAAGGGTTTATCCTAGACTGAGCCAGTATTTAAGATTGATACTAAAACAAAAAGGCCCGCTTCCGCGGGCCTTTTTTGCTATCTATACATCCAAAGAAATTAATCTTTATCTGCCTGAGTAAGTGCGTAGATAACCAAACCGAAACCGATTTTGTTTACTGCATCACCGATGTTGTAAATAACATCCATCACGCGAGTATCCACGCTGAAAGTGATTCCAAACAAACCACCTGGGGTACCCAAAATGTAACCCAAAGGATAGATTGCCCAACCTACCAATACAAACCAACCCAAAGTCTTGGTTGCTTTTGCTACCGCTGCACCAGCATTGTTTGCCAAAGTAGCCACTTCGCCGAACCATACCAAGTATACAATGTAGAAGTAAGCAGCACCAGAAACTACACCCCAAAGAACACTAGACTCACGCCATACTGCTTCTCCGAAGTAACCAGTTACCAACATCACTACAGAAGCGAAAATCAACTTCCACAACAATCCTTGCTTGGCACCTGCCTTTTTGGTGATCAAATAAAACTCAACACACATCAAAGGAACAGTCAACAACCAATCCACGTAACGGAAGAAAGTTGGAGACGCTTGGTGTTCCATGAAAAATCCGCGCATGTAATAGTAGTGCACGGCAGCAATGAAGGTAATCAAACCTGATACCAACATTGAAGTTCTCCAACGCTCTGCAACATTGCGCATCTCGAAGAAGAAGAAAACAGAAGCCGCCATCATGGCCATAGTACCTACGAAGAAGGTAAAAGCGATGTACGACGGAAGTGAAGTTCCAGTCAGAAGATCCAACTCACTGCTGGATGCAACTGTGTTTAGTAATTGTGTAACCATTTGATTTAGATTAGTTTAGTGAAATGAGAAACACACAAGCTCCAAAATAGTGTTTGCGAAAAATGAAAATTATTCATTGTTGCAACAACTATTAAGTTGGCCCACAAACTTCAGAATATCAATGAATTCAGGGCTTGAACCCCAACAACCAATCAAAAAAAATCAAAAATTGGGCGGTTTTGTTTAAGTGTTTATCAACTAACCCTCCACAAAATAATTTTCTAAAATCAACAAAATCAACAATTTACCATCCGTGAATATCCAACAATGGTGCAATGGTCTGCGTTGATACCGCCTTTACAAACGCTGCGTAATCCTTGGCCATAAATGCATTGATCCGCTTAACCACCGCATCCGTCTCCCGCTGTGCCGTTTTCACCGCAATCCAACAGTTTTCACCTGGCATTTCATTGCTCTCCACCAATCCATAAGCCGTTTGCAAATGATCCATCAAACGAATGGTGGCTTCTTCGTAAGGACGGAAATCGGCCGGTAGCATATACAGCAACTTCAACGCCGCGATGCTATCCAACAAAGGTTTTTCGAACTTCCGCAACTGCACATTGGCACTATCGCTGATGTATTTATGGTTCATCCACAAACCCACACTTTTCTCTGCGTCTTTCAAACCCTCAAACGCCAACCGCGCCCGCTCAATGGTTTTCTTCAACGTATCCAGCATCTCGCGCTGTTTGGCATCCCCCGCAGCACTGTATTCAAAACCCTTCGGCATACGCACCTGGATCCATACCGAATCCGCCATCGCGCCAGAAGAAATCACCAATTTGTATTTTCCGGGCGATATCGTTCTGCCTGCAGGAATCCCTTCATCAGGTTTGGGCGTATGGTGCGATGGCCAACGGAAACCGTCTTCCACCAAGCGATACGGCACGCGGTAATACCCCGAACTATCAAAAGAGAATTTGTGGGTGCGAATCAATCGGCCCGACTCATTATACACTTTGCCCACGCAATCCAATTTCTTCCACTCGCCTGAAGTCAAATCCTTCTCTGCACCAATTTTCACATCCACTGGGGCACCATAAGGCTTGTTCGCTGCGCTCCAAGCCTCATCAGCGGCAAACCTCGCTCCGCTCGGTTGTCTGTATCTCGCCAACACACCGTCGCCGGCGTGTACTATGTCAATGTTTACCATCCCCCCATTCGCCGCCACCGCAATCTCGCCCTTCACCAACTTCCGCAACACCGCAATGTCATCAAATACCCAAA
Source organism: Flavobacteriales bacterium (assembly GCA_024643755.1). Taxonomy (GTDB): domain Bacteria; phylum Bacteroidota; class Bacteroidia; order NS11-12g; family UBA955; genus UBA955. Next base: position 13,720 of record JAHEMG010000011.1, read on the forward strand.
TGCCCCGACCAAATGTCCCCAACACCAAATCGCGCTCCCTGGCCTGTATCTTCATATCGGCCACCGGCACACTCGGAAATCCTTTCCACTTCTTCCAAATCACCCCGCCATCCACACTTACGTACAACCCGTGATCCGTTCCCAAAAACACCAGTCCCGGCGCCTCTACATCTGGCAACACACTCAACACATACCCGGTCACCTTATCGCCCTTTGCCTCCTTGTTGCCAAAGCCATCCGCACTCACTTTGCGCGTCCAACTAGCCCCGTAATTCGATGTGTAATACAAATACGGCGCCCAGTCGTTCTGACGGTAATTGTTCACCACCACCCAGGCCTCCGCCGCATTCTTCGGATTCGTCCATACGTAGGGAATCCAAGCCCCCGGCGCATCCTTGGCAATCGCAGCACCCACAAACGTCCAACTCTTTCCCCCATCGCGGGTTACATGCACCTTTCCATCGTCTGTGCCCACATACACCACCTGCTGATCCGCCGCCGAGGGCGCAATCGCCAAAATGGTACAATGATTTTCCGCTCCCGTAGCATCCACCGTGATACCCCCGCTCTTCGCCTGCTCCTGTTTCTTGGGGTCGTTGCTCGTTAAATCAGGCGATATCACACGCCACGACTTCCCATTGTCGCCACTGTAATGCACGTACTGACTGCCATAATACAACGCATTGGCATTGAAAGGATCCACTGCCATCGCCGCATTCCAATTGTATCGCAACGGTTTGCCCTCGGGGTGCTGCGGTTTGATGAAAAACGACTGATGCGTATTTCGGTTCCAGTGGTAGACATTCCCGCCCTGATACATCGCATAGCCCTCGCCCGGTTTTCCCGGAATCGGCGCCACATCAAATCCATCGCCAAACAAAACCTCCTGCCACTCGCTATTTTTGATACCGCCCTCAACCCAATGATAGGCCGGTCCGTACCAACTTCCGTTATCCTGCAACCCACCATATACATTGTAGGGCTCTTGATCGTCGACTTCCACATGGTAAAACTGTCCAACCGGAATGTTCTCCGCATATCGCCATGTCTCGCCGCCGTCATACGAAATGTTCAATCCCCCATCGTTGCCATTGATCACGTATTTTGGATCCTCGGGATGCACATAAAACGCATGATGATCGGGGTGGATATGTCCCCAATCAGCCAAAATATCCCAGTGTTTGCCACCATCTTCGCTGCGGGCGATCTGACTCCAAATACTATATACCCTGTTCTCGTTGCATGGGTCCACGTACAATTCGGCATAGTAAAACGGACGGTTACCGGCATTGCCATCGGTACTTACTTTGTACCAGCGATCGCCGCCATTATCGGTGCGATACACCGCGGTTTCAGCCGACTCCACAAACGCATACACCCGATTGGGCGATGAGGGCGCAACCGCCAAACCAATTCTTCCGATATCGCCTTTGGGCAGGCCTTCTTTCACGCCACTGCGCTTCCACGTTTTACCGCCATCATAAGAAATGTATAATCCACTGCCGGATGCCGGACGTTTATCGGTTTCACTCTTTTTTTCTGCACCGCCCACGGTGGCTGCATTTCCGCTGCGGAAGGTCCAGGGCTTGCGCTCAAAATCCCACATCGCTGCGTAGATCTTTTGGGGATTCAACGGATCAATGACCAGTTCTGCACAGCCCGTAGTCGGATTGACGTACAAGGTTTTCTGCCAAGTTGCACCGCCATCATCGGAGCGATACACCCCGCGATCTACGTTGCCACCCCAAACAGAACCCATCGCCGCCACCCACAACTGGGCCGGATTTTGGGGATTGATTACAATGCGATGAATGGTTTTGGTGGTTTCAAGTCCCACACAACGCCAAGTTTTGCCCGCATCCACACTCTTATAGAGTCCTTTACCGCTGTTGTGGCTGTTTCGGGGATTGCCCTCGCCAGTGCCCACATACACCACGCTGGGGTTGATGGGATCCACCGCGATAGCACCGATGCTTTGTACATCCATTTCATCGAAGATAGGCGACCATCCAATGCCCCCATCCACGCTTTTCCATACCCCGCCACTGGCAGTACCGGCATAGATCACCGTGCGATTGATCGCACCCAAAGCACCTTTGCGGGGCATCGCCAATGCAGTAACGCGACCGCTCATGGCACCCGGACCGATATTGCGTTTGGGTATGTGCTTCATCACTGCCTCCAACTCTGTGGTTTGACTCACAACAGTTGTAGGGGTTTGCGCTTGCGCATCGCCCAAAAACAGGCAGCCCAAAGACAAACTCCAGCCCAAGGTTTTCATGGTATATCGATTTACTACAGCATTCATTCTTGACATCATGGCACTATGCATTTTTCAAACCTACGAAATACCGCCATGGTTGACAACAACTTCGTGCAGATTCTACCGCATTCCAACAGGGTTTTATCGAACAAAAAGGGAGTAAGCTTGTTATTCGTTCTATCTTTGCACCCCGATATAGCCCATGTTCAAACAACAGATTACCGCGTTCATCTTTTTCACACTCTTTTTCCTGGCGCTCGACACCTACGTTTGGCAAGGCATCAAAACCATCACCCCAAATTGGAGCACCAAAGCCAAAAGCATCTTAAAATGGAGCTATTGGGGTTATACGGTCATCGTTTTTGTGTTTTTCCTCCTCTTTCGATTTGAGTTAATCCACATCAATCCCAACCTCGTAAAAATCATCTCTGCGATTGTTTTCGCCATCGTGATTGCGAAATTGTTCTGGGTGATTTTCTTGATTATCGATGATGTAGTGCGATTGTGTCGCTGGATATACCAATACTTTTTCACCGATATCGAGACCGCGCCCGACAAACCCTCTGGCATTTCGCGGTTGAAGTTCTTGCAATACACAGGTTTGGCGGTTGGCGCTGCATTCGTGGGTACCGCCATTTGGGGTATTTTCAAAGGCGCTCACAACTACACCATCCACCGCAAAAAAATCAAGTTGGCCGGTTTGCCTGATGCATTCAAAGGACTCAAAATACTGCAGATTTCAGATATTCATTCGGGCAGTTTTTGGGACAGAGAAGCCGTTGCAGAAGGCATCAAACTCATCAATGAACAACAGGCCGATGTGGTCTTCTTCACCGGTGATATCGTAAACGATCGCTCCGAGGAGTTGGTCCCTTGGATGGATTTATTTTCCCAAATCAAAGCACCCATGGGCGTGTTCTCTACCCTGGGCAACCATGATTATGGCGATTACGTGCCTTGGCCCTCGCCTGCCGCCAAAAAGAAAAACCTCGAAGACCTCATCTCCTACCACAAACAAATGGGCTGGGATATTTTGAACGATGAGCACAGGGTGTTGGAGAAGGACGGACAAAAACTGACCATCGTAGGGGTTCAGAACTGGAGTGCGAAAGCCCGCTTCCCCAAATACGGCAGTCTTGAAAAAGCCATGGATGGCGCACCCAAAGACACCGTAAAAATCTTGTTAAGTCACGACCCCTCACATTGGCGCGAGCAAGTGGTGGGCAAACAAACCGATATCGCCCTTACGTTTGCCGGACATACCCATGGCATGCAGTTTGGCATCGATTCCAAATTCTACCGCTGGAGCCCCGTGAAATACGTGTACAAAGAGTGGTTGGACCTTTACACAGAGAAAGACCAACACCTATACGTAAACCGTGGCTTTGGTTACTTGGGCTACCCCGGAAGGATGGGCATTTACCCAGAAATTACCGTGGTAACCTTGGCCTAATCGCCTTGCCTTAGTTGTAAACCCATTCAAACTTGCCAGGGGGAATTACCACCCAAACGGTACCCATATCGTCCTGAATCAGCTTAGAATCATTGAAGGTTCGAATGCCGCCCACGATGCCGGTAAACGTTTTTCCGGTTTTCATTTCGATGGGGTAAGTGCCTTCGCTGAACGACAATTCAATGGTTTTGGTGGTGTTGCTGCGATTGAAAACGGCATACACAATCTCCCCGAAATACTTCCGCTGTATGATCAATACATCATCGGATGGCGCGGTCACTTTCATGTCGCCATAGGTCATACTCATGTGCGATTTCCTGAATTGGGCCATTTGAGCCACAATGGTGCGCTGTTGCTTTTCACGCTCCGATAGGCCAACCACGGTGTCCAACTTGTTGTTTGGATCTGCATGTGAACCCAAACCGCGATCAAAGCGCATCATTCTGCGACTATCAGGGTCATTGGCACCGGGCATCCCAATTTCATCGCCATAGTAAATCACAGGAATGCCTGGGATGGCAAAATTATAGGCCATCATGCCCAACAAACGGTCGTAAGCTTGGGTGTCGCGCACTTGTATGTTGCGATCCCAACCCGCTTGTTTGCTGTCTTCGCCTTCTTTCATCGACCCATCCAAAATGGAGATGATACGGGCTTTGTCTTGGTTGCCCGATACATTGCCCATGGTGTGGTGTGCGCCATACCATTTCTTACTATCGTTCAGGGTTTGCGCCAATTGCTTACAGCCCCCATTGCCTTTGAAGGTGTTCACGGCCGCATCGTACATATTAAAATCAAATTGGGCATCGAGCATCCCGCTGCCGAGGTAGCTGCTGATGAGTTCAGGTCTTCCGTAGGTTTCGCCAATTTGGTAGTAGGGGCGATGCTGGGGGATCGATACTTGGGTTTTGATTTTGTAGGTGAGGGCGCGCCAGTATGGATCAGGGATGTGTTTGGTAGCATCGTGACGGAAACCATCCACATCAAAATTCTTGAACCACCACAAGGCCGAATCGGTTAGGGCATCAACCACCTCTGGCTTGAAATAGTTGAAGGTGGGCATGAAATCATCGAACCATGTAGTGAGGCGATAATCGTCCCATCGCTCCGTATTTTTAGAGCCATCGGGCAGATACAAAGGGGTAAACCACGAGGGGTATTGTTTGTAAAGGGGATGTTCTTGGTGGATGTGGTGCGCCACGTAGTCCAAGAAAATGTTGATGTGATATTTGTGGGCAGTTTCTATGAGTTGCTTGAGTTCTGATTCGGTACAGAATCGAGGATCAGTGGCGCGCAGCGCCACGGGCCAATAGCCGTGATAGCCACTAAACTTGGTGGCCGGCGTTTTCGTCCACTGTCCGTAAGGTCCCTCCGGATTCCTTACCACCGGTGAAATCCAAATTGCATTCACCCCCAATTCAGTAAAAAATCCCTCTTCTATCTTTTTGGTGATACCCACCACATCGCCCCCGTAAAAATCCACTTTGGGATCTACATCGGGCCTGTTTAATGGTTTGTTGTTCTCCTTTTTGCCATCCACAAAACGGTCAATCATGGGATTGTACATCACCATCGTTCTGGGATCCTTGCGATCGCCAAATTTCGCCATGTCGTAGATTACACGTCCTGCCGACAATGGCACCAATACCTCATTACTAACCCCTTCGTAACTACCAATCCAAACGCGGACGTAACTGCGGTGGGCCTGCCAAGCGCTCTTGGGCACCTTGATTTTGATGATGCTCAATCCAGTCATGACATCATATTCACCCAATTCCACGGGCAACCGCTGATTTTGCCACATCGCCAACACAGAATTGTACTCACCCTTGCCCAAACCTGCCATGTTCTTGGTGCTCAAAACAATTTCGGTGGGAATTTCCGCATTCCAATAATCTCCCGGCTGGGGTGACGTGTAGTAAGTATTTAGTTTTAAGTCGGCCGTGGATACCATGAACGTTGAATTAAATCCACCCATCCCGTTTCCAAGGGAGTCTGCATTGTTGGGGTCGCGGATTTCCTTGGTTTCCAAGTTCCATTTACCTGCATAACTCACCACAAATACATATTGGTGACTACCCGGTCCTACCCAAGTACTACCCACCCAAGTGCCCTGGGTTTTATCTGTGGGATATTCCTCCCAACGGAGCGATAAATTGTTGGCATTCCATGCGTTGAACGTGCCCTTTACCTTTACACTGCTATAAGCATACAAAGGCGTTTTCCATCGAAATTCGCGCAACACCTTCTCCGATTTTCTTACCGGCACCGTGGTACTCACACCACCGCTCCAAATTTGGAAATATTGCAACGCTGACTCCTTACCATAGCCATCGCCCTCCCACCACAACTGCATCGAATCGGCCATGGCCTCGCGGTTCCAAGAAAATCTCAAATTCGATATCCCAGCACCTGGATAATCCTTTGGCACCGTTACACTATCAATCGCCGTTACATAAGGATAAAAATCGCCCAGCCATACCCACGTCTTTCCCGGCTGTAATGTAACCATACTGTTCAACCCCATTGAAGGATCGTTGATGCCCACCGCGGGCTTTGATTGCTGGACAACAGGCGATTTGATTGCTACCGCCGTCTCGGTTTTTGACTTTTTCTCGTTCGATTTAACTTTTTTCGACTTTTGGGCTTGGAGAGATACCGCAAAAAAGCCACCGATAACCAGGGTTAATAACGATTTATGCATGGTCTAAAGTGTAAATTTAACACTTCAGCACCACTATCGCACAAAGACCTTCACACTTTTTGTTAGTCCGCCCGCATACCCATACCGCAACAAATACATCCCCATTTCCTTGGGATAAACCGCCTTCGGATCGCCGCTAAACAGCAAACGTCCTTGTAAATCATAAACTTCCAATGTGCTGGGTAACATTTCCGTGGCATTTGGATCATCCCAAATCGATTCCACACCCACCCAGGCCTTGAAATTCATGGAAAACTTGGCCCAAACAGGGTAGTGGTCCGAAGTATTCAAGCGATAACTCGCGATGTAACTATCGCCCACCATCACCCCGCTTTGATTGGGGAGAAAGTTGTTTTTCAATGCGGCTGTTACACACATATGGTCGATCATTTCCGAATAGCTCGCCGTGCTCTTTTGCTTGGCCAAACTCAATCGGTACGAGGGAAACACATAGTTGGTATCGTTTCGCCATGCCAAAAATGGACTGGCCTTTCCACTCACAATCGACACGTCCAAATCATCATTCCAGTCGCCCAATACAATACCCTTCAGCCGTTTTTTGGGATCCAAATAGTTTTTCAATTCCTCGGCGGCTTTGGCCCTGCGATCGTACGACGCCAATTTCTCGGAGGTGCTGCCAGTATTCGCCTTCAAATGCATCACCCAGAAGTACAAAGTATCCTTTTTGCTGCCCCATTGCGATTCCAACGCCACCTCCAACGGAACCCGTCCACTAGCAAACTCGTAGTCAAATGCCAACAAAATTGATTTGCTGTAGAGCAACCGAAACATCGACTTTTTATAGAGCAGCGCTGTTTTTTGTGTTTGGGTGTAGGTGGTGATGACCGCACCGTATTGGGGCAAGTTCGCTTGCAACTTGGCCCAATAACCGGGATTCGAGATCTCACAAAGACCCATCACATCCAAATCCATGTTGTTGATAACCTCAGTGACGTTTTTTAACTGGGTGACCTCATTGCTGGGACCGTTTATGCTATCACCAAACCACTCCACATTGTAGGTGCCCACATCCAAGGTGGTATCCGTGCCTATTTTGGGAACTTGTGCCTGCAATACCGAGGTCGCCAGTAAAAACAACCCCATCCAAGCACACATCCATCGCCCCTTCATCAATCCCATTAATTTCTGCGATCAAAACCCCAATGCAATTTATTGCGGAGGGTATCCAAAAAATGAATGTTCGATAGGCGCATCAAATTCAATTTGTGGTCGGCCTTGCGTATGGCCATATTCACCTCGCCAGTAATACTCTGACTTCGCGCATCCATACTCGCCAAATAGCTGCTGGCCCTACCCTCAATTTCGAAACTGATCACCACATCATCGCTCACCACCACCGGTCTAACGTTCAAGTTATGCGGGGCGATGGGGGTAATGACAAAGCTATCGCTCTTGGGGAAAATGATGGGACCGCCGCAGCTCAGCGAATAGCCAGTACTGCCTGTTGGCGTTGAAATGATCAATCCATCGCTCCAATAGCTGTTCAAAAACTCACCATTCAAGTAGGCGTGAACCACGATCATGCTCGAAGTTTCCTTCTTGTGAATCACGAAATCGTTCAGCGCAAAGTTGTAGTCGAACAGTGGGTGCGACGAATCCAACTGCAGCAAACTGCGTTGTTCTATGCTGTAATTGCCTTTTTCGATATCGTCCAAGGCATGGTGTAAATTTTCTAATTGCACATCCGCGAGGAATCCCAATCTGCCGGTATTCAAGGCCAAAATGGGCACGCCCGTATCGCGAACAATGCTCAATGTATCCAAAATGGTTCCGTCACCGCCCACACAAATCAATACATCGGCCATTTCTTCGCCTTTGATGAAATGATCGAACACCCTTACCTGCATGCCGCTCTCTATGTTCATGTGCACGTGGTCTTCCAACGATGGGGGTAACCAGATCTCATGTCCGCGCGTTGCCAATGCCCGCAACAATTCCCCAAATCCCGATTGGTGCTTGGGATCGCGAACAGATTTGGCGTAAACGGCTATTTTCATGATGCTACTGACAAAGATACCCTATACCGTGGGAGATTTTCGGTTCAAAATGCAAAGATCAAATGGGAATTTGTGTTTTTCGTCAATTCCATGCGATTCGCAATGATCGAGCGACCAATGATCCTCGCTGTATCGCGGAAAAAAGGTATCGGCATGCGCAAACCCTTGAAATACTTTGGTGATGTACAACCGGTTGGAGAAGCCCAAGGCCTGCTTGTAAATTTCACCGCCGCCAATGATCATGATTTCATTGGGCACTTCAACCGCCTCTGCTTCACTCAATCCCTGCTGTGCTTTTTGCTTTTGCTCTATGGCGTCGGTGGCCTGAGCCAAGGCTTGTTCCCAGTTCTCGGCCCGCTGAAACCCTGGCATCACAAATTCTTTTGATGTAAGCACGATGTTGGTTCTTCCCTTCAATGGCTTGCCCAAACTCTCCATGGTTTTCCGTCCCATAATCACCGGCTTGCCCTTGGTATGTTTGATAAACCAAGCGAAATCATCCGGTAAATGCCACAGCAATTCGTTCCCCGCACCCAATTCAAGGTTCTCTCCCACCGCGGCAATCATAGAAATAAGCATATCACAAATATACAATCCACAGCGCGTGGTTGTATCTTTGCGGGTCCATGAGTAGAATTGTAGCCATCGTAGGCAGACCCAATGTAGGCAAAAGCACCCTTTTTAACCGCTTAACCGGTGAATTCAAAGCCATTGTAGACGATTACAGTGGAGTTACCCGCGATAGGCATTACGGCTTTTCCGATTGGAATGGCATTGATTTTACCGTGATCGATACGGGTGGATTTGTACCCGAGAGTTCAGATACCTTTGAGGCCGCTATCCGCGACCAAGTGCATATCGCCATTGAAGAAGCCGCCGTGCTCATCTTTGTGGTGGACGTGCAGACCGATGTCAATCCCCTCGACGAAGACTTCGCCCACATTTTGCGCAAAAGCAAAAAACCCGTGGTTTTGTGTGTGAACAAAGTCGATAACGACCGTCTGCGCATGGAAACCTCTTCTTTTTACCGCCTCGGATTCGATCATTTCCACGAAGTATCATCGGCCAACGGGTCGGGTACAGGTGATTTGCTCGATGAAGTGGTTGAGTACCTAAAAGACGAAGAGCCCGATCAAGAGCACATCGCTGATCTGCCCCGCATCGCCATCGTAGGTCGACCCAACGTGGGCAAATCAAGTTTGATCAACGCACTCATTGGCGAAGATCGAAACATCGTAACCAACATCGCTGGTACCACGCGCGACAGTATCGATACCAAATACAAAGCTTACGGCAAGGAATTCGTACTGATCGATACCGCCGGTATCCGCAGAAAGAGCAAAGTCAACGAGAACATCGAGTTTTACTCAGTCATGCGCAGTTTGCGTGCACTGGAAAACGCCGATGTTGTAGTCCTCGTACTTGATGCCACTTTGGGAATGGAAAGCCAAGACCTGAATTTGTTTTGGATGGCTCACCGACAGGGTAAAGGTATCGTCATTTTGGTCAACAAATGGGATTTGGTGGAGAAAGAATCCAACACCCACTTGGAGTATACGGAAAACATCCGCAAAGAAATTGCGCCTTTCGTGGATGTGCCCATCATGTACGTTTCTGCCCTCACCAAACAACGTGTGTTCCAGGGGATGGAAACCATTTTGCAAGTCTATGAAAACCTCAGCTTGAAAATCCCAACCCGCGCGTTGAACGATTACTTGCTGCCCATCATGGAAGCCACCCCACCACCAAGCAAAAAAGGCAAATTTGTGAAGATCAAGTACGTAACACAACTGCCTAGTAAGCGTGTGGCCTTCGCCTTGTTCTGTAACCTGCCCCAATACGTGGCCGAGAGCTATACCCGCTTCCTGGAAAACAAAATGCGGGAGAAATTCCCCCTTTCCGGCGTGCCCATCAGTCTGTTCTACCGCAAAAAATAACCGGTATGAGCAAGGTGATGGATATTCGCGATTTGGACCTTCCCCAACTCACCGATGCCCTCAAAGCATTGGGAGAGCCGGGATTTCGCGCGAAACAAATCCATCAGTGGCTGTGGCAAAAAGGTGCCCGCAGTTTCGAGGCGATGACCAACCTGTCGAAGCCCCTGCGCGAAAAACTGGCCGAATCATTCACATTCCACGTCGCCAAAATCCACACCGCCCAACACTCCAAAGACGGTACCATCAAAGTGGCCTTTGAACTCCACGATGGCAACAAAGTGGAAGGTGTCTTGATTCCCACTAGCAGCAGAACCACCGCTTGCGTTAGCTCACAAGTGGGCTGCTCGCTCGACTGTAAATTCTGCGCTACAGGGTACCTCAAACGCATGCGAAACCTCAGCGCCGCTGAGATCTTCGACCAAGTATGGCTCATCAATGAGTTGGCCCTAGAACATCACGGCAAACGCCTCGATAACATCGTATACATGGGTATGGGTGAACCCCTGCTCAATTATGCCAACGTACTGCAAAGCATCCACATCATCACATCCCCCGATGGTTTGGGTATGAGCCCCCAGCGATTGACCGTCTCCACCGCAGGCATCGCCAAGATGATCCAAAAACTGGCCGATGATGGCATCAAAACCAACCTCGCCCTGAGTTTGCACGCGGCCAACAACGACAAACGTTCGGCCATCATGCCCATCAACGAAAGCAATAACCTGGAAATGCTCGCCGAAGCCCTGGGCTATTGGTATGAGAAAACGGGTATCCGACCAACCCTGGAATATACCGTCATCGCCGGGGTGAACGACGGACAAGAAGAAGAGCGTGAACTGGCCATCTTTGCGCGCAAGTTTCCATCAAAAATCAACCTCATCGAATACAACCCCATCTCCCTCGCCGATTACCAGCCCACCAGTCGGTTAGATGCGTTTGCCGCCGGACTTGAAAAGCAAAAACTCATCGTCCACGTGCGCAGAAGTCGCGGCAAGGACATTGATGCAGCTTGCGGACAGTTAGCGAACCAACTCGCCTAAAACCCTTTAGAAATTAAGCATTCTTCACGAAGTCCCTGTGATGGGCCTCTTCGTACAAGCGATCCTTGGGCAATGATTTGAAGTATTCCCAAGTGATGCGCAACCCTTCGGCACGATCCACCTTGGGCTCCCATCCCAACTCCGCTTTGGCTTTGGTGATATCGGGCTGACGTTGTTTTGGATCGTCGGTTGGTAACGGCTTGTAAATCACCTTTTGGTCGGTTCCCGTTAACTTGATGATTTCCTCCGCAAACTGTCCGATCGTGATCTCATGCGGATTCCCCACATTCACCGGATCAGCGCAATCGCTCAACAACAAACGATAAATGCCTTCCACCAAATCGTCGACATAGCAAAAGCTTCTGGTCTGACTGCCATCGCCAAATACGGTCAAATCTTCACCGCGAAGGGCCTGTCCCATAAATGCGGGCAACACGCGACCATCGTTTAGACGCATTCTCGGACCGTAGGTATTGAAAATACGCACAATGCGGGTCTCCAAACCGTGGAACGTATGGTAAGCCATGGTAATCGCCTCTTGGAAACGCTTGGCTTCGTCGTACACGCCCCTCGGTCCTACGGGATTCACATTCCCCCAATAGGCCTCGGTTTGTGGGTGCACGGTAGGATCGCCATATACTTCAGAAGTACTCGCCACCAAAATGCGTGCTTTTTTCGCCATCGCCAAACCCAACAAGTTGTGAGTACCCAAAGAGCCCACTTTCAGCGTTTGAATGGGGATTTTCAGGTAATCGATGGGCGATGCAGGCGATGCAAAATGCAAGATATATTTCAAGTCACCGGCCACGTGCACAAACTTGCTCACGTCGTGGTTATGAAACTCAAATTCAGCCAGTGGAAACAGGTGCTCGATGTTTCTCAAATCACCTGTAATGAGGTTGTCCATGGCGATGACATGGTACCCTTCTTTCAAAAAGCGCTCACACAAGTGACTTCCCAAGAAGCCGGCTGCGCCTGTAATCAATACTCGTTCTTTGCTCATTTGATGTCTTTCCGTCCGATGCTATAATAAGAATATCCGTGCTTACGCATGGTATCCATTTCGAAGACGTTCCGTCCGTCGAAGATCACCTTTTCTTTCAACAATGACTCAATTTTTGCAAAATCAGGGGTTCTAAATTCGGGCCATTCTGTGGCGATAACCAAGAAATCAGCGCCTTCCAAGGCGGCATACATTTTCTCAGCAAAGACCACTTTATCACCCAAAATGCGCTGCACGTTGCTCATCGCCTCGGGATCATAGCACTGTACTTTCGCACCGCGCTCCAACAATGCATCGATCATCTCCAATGCAGGTGCCTCGCGAATATCATCGGTATTGGGTTTAAAAGCCAATCCCCACATAGCCACTGTTTTCCCAGCAATGCTGCCATAATGCGCATTGATCTTGGGTAACAAGGCCTTCTTTTGATCATAGTTTACTTCTTCTACGGCTTTCAAGATTTTGAAATCGTAATTCACTTCAGCTGCGCTATGCACCAACGCCTGCACGTCTTTGGGGAAGCAACTGCCACCATACCCAATGCCTGGGAACAAAAAGCGCTTACCGATACGATCATCGCTACCCACACCCTTGCGCACCATGTCAACATCCGCACCCAACAACTCACACAAACGAGCAATCTCGTTCATGAAAGAAATCTTGGTGGCCAAGAAACTGTTGGCAGCATATTTGGTTAACTCCGCACTGCGGGTATCCATGTGCATCACCGGATTGCCCTGACGCACATAAGGCGCGTACAACTCATCCATCACTTCAAAAGCGCGCTCGCTCTTGGCACCAATCACCACGCGATCGGGCTTCATGAAATCGTCTACCGCCACACCTTCACGCAAAAATTCTGGGTTGCTCACCACGTCAAACTCTCCGCTGTAGTTGGCGCGAATCGCGGCTTCTACTTTGTCGGCTGTGCCCACTGGCACCGTGCTCTTGTCTACAATCACCTTGTAGCTCGTCATGATTTTACCCAAATGGTCTGCCACACCCAAAACGTACTTCAAATCAGCCGCTCCGCCCTCACCGGGAGGGGTTGGCAACGCCAAAAAGATCACTTGCGCATCCTTCACCGCATCCTCCAAACGGGTGGTGAATGTCAAACGACCCTCCTTCAAATTGCGCTTGAAAAGTATCTCCAAACCGGGTTCAAAGATGGTTATTTGTCCGCCTGATAACATGTCAACCTTGCGCTGATCGATGTCAACACAAATCACATCGTTGCCAGTTTCAGCGAAACAAGTTCCGCTGACCAAACCTACATAACCGGTTCCTACTACTGCTACTTTCATTCGATTTATTGGGATTTTTGGATAAAATTTCGTATATTATTGATGATGTACTCTTGCTGCTCAAGGTCCAATTCCGGACATATGGGCAAGCTCAACACGCGGTTGCAAAGGTCTTCAGAAACAGGCAGATTCACAACCTGTTTGTAAGCCGTTTGCCAATGCAGCGGGATCGGATAATAAATCATCGAGGGTATGCCCTGTTCCTGCAAGTACGTTTTCAGCGCATCGCGCATCGCCCTGCTAGCGCATTGCAACGTGTATTGGTGAAATACGTGTGAGCTATCGATTGTTCGCTGTGGCACCGAAAGTCCCTGCAAATCTTGCAAACCCGCATCATACCTGGCGGCAACAGCCCTGCGTGCTTTTTCAAAATCGCTGAGGTGCGGCAACTTGGCCAACAGCACGGCAGCTTGTAAGGTATCCAACCGCGAATTCAACCCCACCACATCGTGCTGATATTTTACCGATTGTCCGTGGTTTGCCAACTGTCGCAATTTCTTTGCAAGTGCATCGTCGTTCGTGAACATCGCCCCGCCATCGCCATAGCATCCCAAATTCTTGCTGGGGAAAAACGATGTGGTGCCTATATGTCCCATCGTCCCCGCAAACCCATGCTCTCCCGGTGTGCAATACTGCGATCCGATGGCTTGCGCTGCGTCTTCCACCACATACAAATTATGCTTTTTTGCTAAGGCCAACAGGGGCTCCATCGACACCATCTGTCCGTACAAATGCACCGGCGCGATGGCCCTCGTTTTTTCCGTAATCAACCCCTCCAACGCCGCTACATCCATCAAAAACGTAGCTGCATCCACTTCCGCAAATACCGGCTTCAATCCCAGCAACAACAACACCTCCGTGAGGGCTGCATAGGAAAACGCTGGGGTAATCACCTCGGAGCCCGGTGGCAAGTCCAACGCCATAAACGCCAACTGCAACGCATCCGTTCCATTGGCACAGCCAATGACGTGTTTCACCTGGTATCGCTCAGCCAAAGCCGCCTCCAATGTGCGCACCGCACCACCCTGAATAAAATCAGCGTTGTGCAATACCTGCTTCATCGCTGGGTCGATCTGTGTCGACAATCGGACATACTGTCCTTGTAAATCAACCATTTGGATCTTCCGCATCGTCACAAAATTACGCGTTTTGGCAATCGCCGTCGTATTATTTGCTGCGCTGTCGCACCACCTCGTAGGTGATGATTCCTGTAGCCACCGACACGTTCAATGAACCAACGCCATTGGCCGATAGGGGAATCTTTACGTGGGCATCGCACAACTTCCAAGTATTGGTACTCAATCCAGTTTCCTCATCGCCCATGACGATAGCAACCGGACCGCTCATGTCTGCATCAAACAGGGCCTCCGATGTTTTTTCGGTGGCACCCACAATTTTCAAACCGGAGTTCTTCAACATTTTGATGCTGCCATACAGCGATTGGGTTCTACAAACGGGAATTTTCATCAAAGCACCGGCAGAAGTTCTCACGGCATCGGCACTCAAGGGCGCAGAACCCTTTTCAGGTACCAAGATACCATGCACACCGGCACAAGCCGCTGTTCTGGCGATAGCCCCGAAGTTCCTCACATCTGTAACACCATCTAAGATTAAAATGAAAGGATCTTCACCTGCCTCAAAGGCATTGGCCACAACCGTATCCAAATCGGCGAAATCCACCGAACTCACCGATATCACCACCCCTTGGTGGTTGCCCTTCACCAATGCGTTGAGCTTGGCTGTAGGCACTTGCTTCCAAATCAAATTCTTGGCGCGCAACAAGGGCAACAAATCTTTCAACTGTCCTTGCAACACACCCTCCTGCAACCATACTTTGTCGACCGTTTTGCCCGACTGCAACGCTTCCAATACGGGGTGAATCCCGTACACAAACGCATCCTTTTCTTTCTTTCTAAATTCCATATAAACAAGTGTCCCGCCTTGCGGCGGGACCTTTTAATTCAATTTTTTAAATCCCGGTTGATTTCTGTCTATACTCCGCAGCCCAATCCTTTTTACCCAATCGCTCACATTCGTCGCCAATGGTCTTCAAGATATCGCGACTCATTTGTACTTCGCGGGCACCAAACATCTGATCTTCCCACTTCACAAAATAAGTTCCGTACTGCACACAGTCTTTCACCGCCATATCCAACACCTTCTTGGCTGCCGCCTCATCGCCCAATTCCAACAACGTAATACCATAGTCTACCTTGTATTCTTTGCGCATTGGCATCACCGATTCTGGGATCTCTACCAAAATGTGGTTCAATACCTCCTTGGCGCGATTGCGATATACAGACAATGAGTCTTTCTCTCTCACCAAATAGTCCTCCACAGAGCGGAATCCTGCAGGCACCGGCGCACCAGCAATGCCCACCTTCGCCACTTGGGCTTGGTATTGCTCGTAAGTTTTGATTTTGTTCAAGTAGGTCTTCGCCAACAACATCGCCATCTGCTGCAAATCGCCAGGTACGTAGGCCGCTTTGTCGTCCAAGAAGAAGTTCTTCTTCTCTTTCATACCATAGTACTTATAGCTCTTCACCAAGTTGCTGTACATCTTGTAATCCGCAACACGCTGTGGCTGACGGCTGCTTGATCCGCCTTTGATGGGGACAAACTTGTACACCAATCCCTCCAACTGCAAGTAATCGTTTACGTCGAAGAAATCATAACCACTCACGCTGGTGAAGTAGATCGGACGTTTCCAACCTGTTTTCGCGTTTTGGGTAATCAAATCCATGAAGACCAAATCGCCCTTAGAAATGTATGATCCGCCCAAGTTGTATTCGATGCGATCCACCACTTCGGCAGTATCTTTTGCACCTACTACACCCGATGCGATCACCGACTTGCGATCCACAGGGAACCAAATCTTGCGTGCACGGAAATAGTTGCGGTCAACCCCTTTTTTGTTTTCTGCCAACACTTGCTTAATTGCATCATCCAAGCGCATCATGCTGCCCTCTTCCGACTGAATTTCAATGCCGCCTTCGAAGCTACCGGTTTGCAAATCTTCCTTCGTCAAACTCAATGGCAATGGCTCAGATTCATATACCTTATCCAACAACACACTGCTATACCAATCGGTTGGCAACAAACTTTGGTTGATGATTCTTACGTCGGTACGAATCCCTTCCACGTTCTGTGCATACCACAAAGGATAGGTATCGTTGTCCCCATTACAGAACAACACGGCATTGGGCTCCAGGTTTTCCAAGAAGTTCTTCGCCATATCGATACCAATGGTTCTGCCACTGCGATCGTGATCGTCCCAGTTTTGGTAACCCATATTTACTGGCACCAACAACACAGAGGCCAAGGTTGCTACCATTGCACTCTTGTTGCCGAAGCGTTTTTGCAGCATATCGGCCAAAGCCAACACACCCAATCCCACCCAAATACAGAAGGTCTGGAACGATCCCACCAAAGCATAGTCACGCTCGCGGGGCTCGTAAGGCGGTTGGTTCATGTATACGTTGATCAATACCCCTGTGAACAAGAACAAGGTCATCACCAACCAGAAATCATGCTTCTGCTTCTTCAAATGCATCAACAATCCCAAGATTCCCAACAACAGTGGCAAGAAGAAATAAGGGTTCTTCGCCTTTTGGTTCTTGTAGTAGTCGGGCATACCGTCGTTCGGACCAATCACAAATCGATCCACGAAAGGAATACCGCTATACCAGTTGCCATCGAAACGGGTGTTGCCCATCACGGCTTGTTGATCGTTGAAACGACCCACGAAATTCCACATGAAATAACGCAAATACATGTAGCGCAACTGATAGCCGAAGAAATAGCTCAAATTGTTGCCGAAGGTGGGCTTCTGATAATTCAAATATTGCAACTCTTGCTGCTCTTCCTCTGACAAAGCGCGCTGCTGGCTCATGCCCTGCAGTTCATCGATGCGATTTTGTACGTCCATCATCCCCCCATAGTCACGGAAACCACGTGCATCGTTGGGCTTGTTGCTCTTACCCATACGTGGGAACAACGTCATGTACTCCTCAGGGTAGGTATAGTCGAAATTATCGCCCCCATCTTCATAGCGATCTTTGCCTTTGAAACGCTTCTTGCCAATCACCTTGTAGCCACTCTCAGGGGCGTTGAAGTAGGGACCGTACATCAAAGGACGATCACCGTACTGTTCACGGGTGATGTAACCATAAAACTTGTAAGGGTCTTCTGGGTTGTTCATGTCGATGGCAGGGTTGGCCATAGAACGGATGATCACCATCGCGTAAGAAGAATAACCCAATACCACAAACGATGCCGCCATGATAATCACGTTCCAGTTGCGTTTGCCCGTTTTGTGGGTGTAGTACAACAGGTAACCCGCCAAACCAATGATCAATACCACCGCAGCGATAGATCCGCTGTAGAAACCCTGACCGAAATCGTTCACAAACATGCGATCCATGGTTGCCAACAACCAGGGAATACCGGGGTAAACAATTTTCATCACAAACGCCAAGGCCAAAGCCGAAGCACCCAAAGCCAAAATCACCCCATTGCGGGTAACCGTGTATTTTCTGAAATAATACGCCAAACAAACGGTAGGAATCACCAGCAAGTTCAACATGTGCGTTCCCAAAGCCAAACCGATCATGAAGGCGATAAACACCATCCAGCGATCGGCTGAAACGTCATCGGCTGATTTCCACCAGCGCAATACAGCCCAGAACGACAAAGCCGTAAAGAACGAACTCAATGCGTATACTTCCGATTCAACCGCGCTGAACCAGAAACTATCAATGAACGTGTTGGTCAAAGCCGCAACAGCACCTGCACCCAACACCAAAATGGTTTTGCTTTTGTTGGCCTCATCCACCATGCGATCAGCGAAATACGTGGTGATCCAGAAGGTAAACATCACCGTTCCGGCACTGGCTACAGCGCTCAACATGTTGATCCAGAATCCCACCATCTCGGGCGATGAAGCCATCAATGAGAACAAACGACCAATCATCAAAAACAAAGGTGCCCCCGGTGGGTGAACCACTTGCAATTTGTAAGCAGCACTGGCGAATTCACCACAGTCCCACAGACTGACGCTCTGTTCCAAAGTGAGGGTGTACACGACCAGAGCGACGATAAACATCACCCAGCCCATGATGCGATTTAAACGAGCAAAAGAGTTCATTATAGAGTTAACTTGTTGTTTTAAATGGATTAAAAAGCGAAAATAGGGATTTACATCGCCAAATGAAAACGCGAAAACGCAATCAAGCGCCCGCTACCGTTATTTTCTCGGCCGCAGTGTGCAAGCGAGGTAAAACAAAATCACGACCAATCAAGGCAATCATTTCCCAAATTGGCGGTCCCATTGGAGCACCACTCACCGCAACACGCAAGGGCTGCAACAGTTCTCCGGTCTTCACGCCAGCGGTTTCGCAGTACGATTTGAACGCATTTTCAAAGTCCTCTGCCACGGCATTTTCTGCCAACTGCGCAAACGCATCGGCCAATCCCACCATGTGGTTGCCGGTTTCTGCCTTCCACTTCTTACGGATGACTTCTTCATCGTATTGCTTAGGCACTTCAAAGAAATAATACCCTTCTTCCACCACGTCTTTGGCGAACTGAACTTTCTCGCGCATCAGTGCGATGACTTGTTCAACGTATTCCTGACAAGCGTCGTATCCCTTGGCTTCAACCATCGGCTTCAACAAAGCGTATTGCTCATTCAACGGCTTGCGCTGCAAATATTGTTGGTTGAACCAAAGGGCTTTTTGCACATCAAACTTGGCACCGCTCTTGCTCACACGCTCCAAACTAAATTCAGCGATCAACTCCTCCATCGAAAACAATTCCTGGTTGCCACTAGGATGCCATCCCAACAACGCCAACATGTTGGCCACCGCCTCGGGATAATAACCCCCTTCGCGGTATCCACTGCTCACTTCGTTGGTCTTGGGGTCGGTCCACTGCAAAGGAAACACAGGGAATCCCAAGCGATCGCCGTCGCGCTTGCTCAATTTTCCATTGCCTTCGGGCTTCAACAAAAGGGGCAAATGCGCAAACTGTGGCATCACTTCCTCCCAACCCAAATAGCGGTATAACATCACGTGCAAAGGGGCGCTAGGCAACCACTCTTCACCGCGAATCACGTGGCTGATACCCATCAAATAATCATCGACCACATTGGCCAAATGATACGTGGGCATGCCATCGCCTTTCAACAAAACTTTATCGTCCATGGTAGACGTACTCACAACTACCCAGCCGCGGATGACGTCGTGAAAACGCACTTCCTCCTTGCGGGGCAGCTTAATGCGAATCACAAAATTGTCGCCGCGCTCCAAACGTGCCTTTACCTCATCGGCGGGCAAAGTGAGCGAATTTTTCATACTCATTCTGCTCACAGAATCGTAAGCCGGCTGCATTTTGCTGGCCTCCAATCGCTTGCGCATCGCGTCCAAATCCTCCTCGGTGTCAAACGCATAATACGCCAATCCCTTGTCGATCAGGTCATAGGCATACTGCGCATACATCGGCTTGCGCTCACTCTGTCGGTAAGGCGCATGCGGCCCACCCTGCTCAATCCCTTCATCGATTTCGATGCCTACCCACTTCAGACTTTCCATGATGTACTGTTCCGCACCGGGCACAAAACGGTTTTGGTCTGTGTCTTCAATGCGCAGAATCATGGTTCCGCCATGCTTGCGGGCCAACAAGTAGTTGTACAACGCGGTACGCACACCACCGATGTGGAGCGGTCCGGTAGGACTAGGGGCAAAACGAACGCGAACGGGTCTCTCGGTACTCATAAAATCAGTGCAAAGTTAACTATCTTTGCGGTATGTCTTTGATAGAACAAGTAAATGCCGGTATCATGGCCGCAATGAAGGCCAAAGAGCAAGATCGTTTGCGTGCTTTGCGCGGGATCAAGAGTGCGTTTTTGCTGTTGCAAACCGCCGAGGGTGTGAGCGAAGTAACGGATGATATGTGCATCAAAGCATTGCAAAAAATGGCCAAGCAGCGCAAAGACAGTTTGGATATTTATGAGCAGCAGGGACGTGAAGATTTGGCGGTGATCGAACGCGCTGAATTGGCAGTCATTGAAGCTTTTTTACCCGCACAAATGAGCGCTGAAGAAATCGAAGCCCAAGTAAAGACCATCATCGCAGAGGCCGGTGCCAGCGGAATGAAAGATTTGGGAAAGGTGATGCCCGTAGCCATGAAGGCCATGGGTGCTGTTGCCGATGGCAAGCTCATCAGCGAAACAGTGAAAAGACTGTTGAGTTAAAAATTTCTTTTGCCCAATACCAGGGCCTTACGACAATAACAAAGCCAAGGCCTCGGCGGTTTCTCCCTGGGCGATGAGTTCTTTGGCCCTGTGCGATTTTTCCTCATTGCTCAAATTGAGCGACTGAAACCCAGCCATTTCATCGTTTGAAGGCATGTGCGATAAACCACAGAGTTTCCCCAAATCATTGGCCGATAACACATCGCTTTGCTTCACCCAACCCGGCAATTGGTCATACCCCACCGTTTCCGTCATGGGTTGCGATAACTGAAACATACTGTCCGGACCGGGTAAACAATACCAAGATCCGCCCATTCTACCCACCAAATTCATTTTGAACGGATCAAGCTTGCCATCTTCTCCCAAAACCGATTGCTTCACATGCATCTTCAGTACCTGCGCCATGATCAGTTTTCCAGATCCACCTCCATCACCAAACTCTTTGATTTCAATCACCTTACATTCGATTTGAACCGGTGATTCAGCCACGCGAAACGGCTTTACCAAATCAGAGGCCACCGCGGTAAAACCCGCCTTCTCAAATTCACTCACCCCGTGTTCCCAAGGTGCCGCAGCCACGTTCATTTGCTCAACCATCTCATAGCTCACCACGTTCACTACCACCTCCGGAACCGCCTTCGCATTCAAATACGTTTGCTTTGGTGTGCCATCTCTTCCACTGTTGTTGGGCGAAAAAACCACCACCGGCGGATTCGCGCTCACCACATTGAAAAAGCTAAAGGGCGCCAAATTTGGCCTTCCCTCTGCATCCACCGTGCTGGCGAAGCAAATGGGTCTCGGACTCACACTCCCCAACAAAAACTGATGCAACTGGGGCAATGGTACACTGCTCGGGTCGATCTCCAAATACGCTGACTGATTCATCCTTTTATTATTACAATCACAAAGCGTGACCCATCTTGATTTTCTTGGTATCCAAATATTTCGCGTTGTGCGGATTGGGCTCAATCTGCAAAGGCACATTCTCCATGATCTCCAAGCCATAGCCAATCAACCCAGTGCGCTTGCGGGGATTGTTGCTAATCAACCGCATCTTCTTGATCCCCAAATCACGCAAAATCTGCGCCCCCACACCATAATCTCGCTCATCCATGTTGAAGCCCAACATCACATTGGCCTCCACCGTATCGTACCCCTGCTCTTGCAACTTGTACGCCTTCAATTTATTCAATAAGCCGATACCACGACCCTCTTGGTTCATGTATACAATCACCCCCTTGCCCTCTGCTTCAATCAACTGCATCGCCTTGTGTAACTGCTCGCCGCAATCGCACCTACAACTGCCAAAAATATCGCCGGTTAAACAGCTACTGTGCACCCGCACCATCACTGGCTCATCCTCCGTCCAACTGCCCTTGATCAACGCCAAATGCTCCTGTCCACTGTCTTTCTGCCTAAACGCCACCAGGTCAAAATCGCCCCATTGTGTTGGCATCTGCACCGATATTTCGCGCTGAATCAACGACTCGTGCTTCAAGCGATACGCGATCAAATCCTCAATGGAAATGATCTTCAAATTCAACTCCTTGGCAATCTCCACCAAATCAGGGAGTCTCGCCATCTCGCCATCCTCCTTCAATATCTCAACGATACATCCCGCCGGCTCAAAGCCCGCCATCACCGCCAAATCCACCGCTGCCTCCGTATGTCCTGCCCTTCTCAACACCCCACCGCTCTTGGCAATCAACGGAAAAATATGTCCGGGTTTCCCCAACTCCTCGGCCCGAATGTTTGGGTCAATCAAGGCCTGTATCGTTTTGCTTCTGTCCGATGCGCTAATCCCCGTAGTGCACCCATGTCCCAACAAATCCACACTCACCGTAAACGCCGTTTCATGGGTGGCCGTGTTTTTATTGACCATCATTTCGATGCCCAAGGCCTGACAGCGTTCTTCCATCATCGGAACACAAATCAATCCACGACCCTTTGTGGCCATGAAATTCACCAACTCCGGCGTCATATTGCGCGCGGCGGTAAGAAAATCACCCTCGTTTTCGCGGTTTTCATCGTCAACCACAATCACTACCCTGCCCGCCTTGATCTCCGCAATGGCCTCTTCAATCGTATTCAATTGGAACTGAGCCACCGGGGCGATACTTTCATTAGAATTCAACATGCTTTTACAAATTTATGGAGGAATGTACCTTCAAAACAATTAGAATGACTGAATGTTGTTTTAATATTGACGTAACATTCATGCTTCCCCCTAAGTCCGATATAAAATCCCTCTGCCTGGCCCATGTTGATAAGCTCATCGCCGAGTACGAAAACGTCATTGCAGAGCTTCAAAAGGGGATGTTTGAAGAGACCAAAAGTTCCGCGGGCGACAAATATGAGACGTCTAGAACCCAGTTTCAGCGGGAGATAGAGCGACTCAAAATCCAAATTTCCCAAGTCCACACCACCAAAGGCGTACTGCTCAACATCAACATGGGCAAAGCCATCACCGTGGGCGAAGGATCGCTGCTTACTGTATCGCTCGGAAACAATAAACTCACCATCTACATTGCCGCAGCCCTAGGTACACTCAACCACAATGGGTTGTCCATTCAAGCCATCAGCCTGCAATCACCGTTGGGTATGGCGCTGAAAGGACACAAAGAAGGCGATACCATTGCCTTTAATCAGAAAAAATATACCATCGAAGCGCTGGCCTAACCCCGCTTACGATTCCAGCATCTCGCGCAACACCGCCTCTACTTTGTCGGCATTCGGCAACATGATGGCCTCCATCGCGGCATTCAACGGCACAGCCGGAACATCCGCACTGCCCATGGTTCGAATCGGCGCATCCAAATATTGGAAACACACTTGCGAAATCCTGCCTGCCAATGCCTCTGCAAAACTGTTGCGCAACGTTTCTTCCGTCAACACCAACACCTTGCCGTGCTTTTTGGTCAATGCGATAATCGCTTGCTCGTCGTACGGTGCCAATGTCCTCAAATCCAACACCTCTACCGCACCGCCCAGTGATTTCGCGGCATTCATCGCCCAGTAAACACCCATCCCGTAGGTAACCACACCCACCGATTCACCAGCATCCACCGCATCCTGCGATGCTTCCAAGGCCACGCGCGCTTTACCAAACGGCACCACGTAATCCTCATCGGGCTCAGGCGTTTTGGCCAAATCCGTTCCCGGAACCTTGCTCCAATACAATCCCTTGTGCTCAAACATCACCACCGGATTGGGGTCGTAATAGGCCGATTTCATCAAACCTTTCATATCCGCCGCATTGCTCGGATACGCAATTTTTATTCCCTTAATGGGCAAAATAGAACTCTCAACCGTGCCACTGTGGTAAGGACCACCCCCACCGTAGGCACCTGTTGGCACGCGAATCACACTGGCCACAGGGAATTTGCCCATACTCAAATAGGTACTCTTGCTCAACTCCACCACCAACTGATTCACACCCGGCCAGATATAATCGGCAAATTGAATCTCCACAATGGGCTTGGCACCCACCGCGCTCATGCCCGCCGTGCTTCCCACAATGTATGCCTCTTGAATAGGGGTGTTGAAAACGCGATCCCGACCGTATTTATCGGCCATCGTAGCGGCCTCACGGAATACACCGCCCAATCGATGTCCTACATCCTGACCGTACAACAACGCCTCAGGGTGTTTTTTCAAAATTTCATCTACCGCATGCAAAGCCGCATCCACCATCATCACGGTTTCTGCCGCAGCCGGCGCACGTTCGCCCACCTCATCGGTAATGGGTGTTGGCGCCAATACATGGTGCATCAAACTATCGGGCGATGGATCTGCGGCGGCTTTCGCACGCTCAAAATCTTCCACCACACGCGCTTCCGCTGCCAAACGAATGGTCTCCAATGATGCCTCATCTTCGCCCAATGTCAACAGCAATTCTTTCAATCTGGGCATCGGATCCAAGCGCATATGCTTGTCCAAATCGTCCCTATACCATTCACTGCGAACCCCACTGGTATGGTGTCCGAGCAAGGGCACCTTCACATGCACCAACATCGGCGCACGCTCCGTTCTTACATACTCAATGGCCTTGGCCATCTCATCGTAGCACTGCACAAAATCACTGCCGTTGATCCTCACCCGGCGCATGCCCTTGAATCCCAACGCATAATCAAACGCGTCCATCGCACGCATCTCATCGCCACTGGCAGAAATCCCCCAATCGTTGTCCTGAATCAGGTACAAAATGGGCAATTTGTGCAACACCGCCATCTGAAACGCCTCAGCCACTTCGCCTTCGGTCACAGAGCCATCGCCTAGTGAACACAGTACTATGGGCTTCTCCGCACTGGTAATCAACGACTGACTGTCTAGGTATTTGATCCCGTGCGCCGCACCCGTGGCCGGAATGGTCTGCATCCCCGTAGCCGAACTCTGGTGGGGCATCTTTACGATATCCGGGCGATTCAACGAAGGATGAGAATAATACGTTCTACCCCCACTGAATGGGTCCTCTGCCTTGGCCAACAACTGCAACATCAGCTCGTAGGGTTGCATGCCCATCGCCAACAACATCGACTCGTCGCGGTAGTAAGGATACGCAAAATCGATGCTCTTCAAATGCATGGAAGTAGCTATTTGTATCGCCTCATGTCCTTTCGAAGTACTGTGAACGTACTTGGTGATCGGACGGTTTTCCTCGTAGATACTTGCCATCGCCCGGGCAGTACAAATCAAATCCCAAGCCCGCAGCAGTGTTTCCTTTCCTACCATAATTAGGGTGCAAGTTTACGCAAAAATCACGGCTCCTTAAGGATGGTTTCATGCATTTTGTATCTACAAATTCAAAACTTTCCTATCTTGCAACCCATTGACACGCATTCATTGCCTATGAAATCACGCTTACTACTAGGAATTGTCCTCATTTTTTCGTATATTCAGTTGGGTGCCCAAGCGGTAACCAAAGACACTACGGCGCCCAAAGACACCGAAAAAATTGGCGAGGTTACCATCAAACAAAACCGCCTCAAAGAGAAACTCAAAGAATCGCCCCTCACAGTGGAAAGCATGGGCGCGCAAAGTATCCGCGAAACCCCGGCCTCCGATTTTTACGAAGCCCTCGGCCACCTCAAAGGCGTGGATGTTACCAGCGCCAGCCTCGGATTCCGCATCGTGAATACCCGCGGATTTAATAGCACCAGTCCCGTGCGCACCCTGCAAGTGATTGACGGGGTCGACAACCAATCGCCCGGACTCAATTTTTCGTTGGGAAATTTCCTCGGTGCCAGCGAACTCGATGTCATCAACCAAGAAATTGTGGTGGGTGCCTCTAGCGCATATTACGGTCCCGGTGCCTTCAACGGCGTGATCTCCATGACCACCAAAGACCCCTTCAAATACCAAGGACTGCAAGTGAAGCAGAAAATCGCCGAACGCGGACTCACCGAAACCGCCGTGCGATATGCCAAGGCCTTTGGCGGGAAACCCGGACAAGAAAAGTGGGCGATGAAAGCCAACCTGTTCTACATGCGGGCCTATGATTGGGAAGCCGATAACCTCGATCCCGTGAAATCGGGTGCCCCCCTAGACAGCGTAAACAACATCCTCAACCCCGGTAGATACGATGCTGTGAACCGCTATGGCGACGAAATTCTCCGTCCCGGCGAAAACGATGCCACCGCCCGCACCCAAAAGTGGGACTATCCCGGTTTGATGCGATTCTATCGCCAAGGATACGAGGAAAAGGACATCGTAGACTACAACACCTACAACTTCAAAACGTCGTTCATGACGGCCTACCGACCCAAGCCCACCGGGATGCGTCAGTTCGAATACCAAGTCAACTACGGCATGGGAACCACCGTGTATCAGGGCGATAACCGATACAGTCTGCGCGACATCAAATTTTTGCAAAATCGCTTCGAGTACAAAGATAAAAACGGCTTCTTGCGTGTGTATGCCACCCATGAAGATGCGGGCAAAACCTACGACGCGGTATTCACTGCGTTGCTGATGCAAAACGCCGCCAAGCGCGATGATTTGTGGAGCGGCGACTACTATGCCCTCTGGCGGAATCGCTTCGTGCCCAAAATGAAAAAACTGCCTGGCTATCCCAAAGACGATTGGTTCTCAAACCCCAACTGGTTCAATGAATTGGATGCGTTGATGGCCCAAAACAGCGACTCTTTGATGCTCTGGCACCAACAATGCGCCGCACTGGCTGATCGCAAAAACAACTGGCAAGGATTGCCCCATTTCGAGCAACCCAATACCGTGCAGCGCTACGAACCCGGCACCGCCCGCTTCGATAGTTTGAAAAATGCCATCACCACCCGCCGCAGCTTCGGTGAAGGGGGTAGTGGATTCTACGACAAAAGTGCCCTCTACCACATCCAAGGAGAGCGCAAATTCAAATTGGCCGATAAAACCAACTTTGTCACCGGATTTTCTGGCCGATTGTACACCCCCAACTCCATGGGAACCATTTTCTCTGACACCAACGGTCGGGTAATCCGCAACAGCGAATTTGGCGTGTATGGCGGTATCGAACAACGTTCCAAAAACAACAAATTGAAGATCAACGCCACGGCGCGGGTAGATAAAAATATCAACTTCCCCTTCATTTTCTCGCCCGCAGCATCCTTGGTTTACACGCCCGACAAGATCACCTACTACCGCGTGAGTCTCTCCGCTGGGGTGCGCAACCCAACACTGGCCGATCAATACCTTTATTACAATGTGGGTAGGGCCATTCTGCTGGGAAATATCACCGGTTACGACAGCATGGTCACCATCCCCTCTCTGTACGATGCGTTAAGTGGCCTAACCACCGACCTCAAAAAATTGCAGTGGTTTAGCGTGGATCCGGTGCGACCAGAAAAAGTGAAAAGCGTAGAAGTGGGTTATAAATCATTCCTGGCCTCCAACAAGTTAAACATCGATGCCAGTGCCTACTTCAGCTACTACGAGGACTTCATCGGATACAAAATTGGTATCGACCCTACCATCGATTATACCATCAATTATATTTCTGGCGGACAGGTATACCGGATTGCAACCAACGCCGAAAGCACCGTAACCACCATGGGCGTGAGCATCGGAACCAACTATTTCTTTGCCAAAAACTACACGGCAGGCGTGAATTACTCCTTCAACCAATTGAACAAAACCAACACCCTCGACCCCATTATCCCCGCATTCAATACCCCCAAACACAAATTTAACGTGTCATTGGGCGGACAAAACCTATCAATCAAGAAAATCAACAACCTCGGATTCAGCATCAATTACAAATGGATCCAAGGGTTTCGATTCGAGGGCAGTCCGCAGTTTACGGGCGATGTACCTACCTATTATATGTTGGATGTGATGTTCTCGAAAGTGGTTCCCAAATACAAGGCGATGATCAAAATGGGCGCGAGCAATCTCACCAACAACAAGGTGATGCAAGTGTATGGCGGACCCAGAATTGGTAGAATGGCCTATTTCTCTGTGTACTTTGACTTGTAATTGAATGAATATAAGTTTGATTTGAATTCCTTAAGTTTGTAAAAACCAAAATAAACAATATGAAAAAAACACTACTCGCTACCTTGTCAGTTGTGTTGGCCTCAAGTGCTATCGCCCAGATTAAATATGTGGACGAAGTATTGACTGCCGACAAGATCAAGGTTACAAAAAACGTAAGCTATGGTGACAACTACACTGTACTTACTGGTACTCCTACGTTGGCCAGCAAAGTGGCCATGGCTCCTGGCTATGGTTTCGTTGCGATGACTGCCGACATTTATGAGCCACAAGATGGTGCTAGCAACCGTCCGTTGATCATCTTCACTCACTCTGGTTCTTTCTTGCCTCGCTATTCTAACAATAGCCCCGTGGGTTACAAAGACGACAGTGCTACTGCTGCTTTCTGTATGTCATTGGCAAAGCGTGGTTACGTGGTAGCTTCTATGACTTACCGCATGGGTTGGAACCCAGCTGCTGCTACCGTAGATGCCCGTAAACAGGGTATCATCAATGCGGCGTACAAAGGGGTTCAAGATTTGGCTACTTGCGTACGTTTCATGAAAAAGAGCGTAAAAGAAGGTGGTAACCCTTACAACATCGACACAACCAAAATTGCTGTGGGTGGTAACGGTACCGGTGGATACATCACCAGCGCCTATGCTTCTATCGACCGTCAGAGCGAAATCAAGAGCATCAAATTCCGCGACGCTTCTACCGGTAAAGTGATGGTGAACGATACCATGTGGGGTGACCGTTTCGGTATCGGTGTTGACAATCCAGCCATGGGTATGTTCTGTAAGTCTAACCACGTAGGTTACACCTCTAATGCCCGCTTGGCGTTTGCCGTAGGTGGTGCCATTGGCGATTCTGCTTGGATGGAAGCGGGTGAAATTCCTTTGATTTGGAGTCACTCTGTGATGGATCCTTTCGCTCCTTACACCACCGGTATGGTAAACGTACCTGGTACCTCTTTGCAGGTAGTTGAAGTAAGTGGTGGTTTCGATGCGATGGCTCGTTGTCAGCGTTTGGGTAACACCGCTCCTTACAAAGGAAAAGTAATGGACGTGTACACCACCGAAGCCAACAAATTGAACAAAGGCATCGACGGTTTGTTCCCAATCGCGGGCTTGGCTAACGCTTCAGGTCCTTACGAGTGGTACGATACTACTGCCATCAAATCTTTGCCTAGTCCTCCATACAATCCTCCTGTGATTTTGGCGGGTATCAAGGCGTCTAACCCTATGTGGAGCAAAACCAAAGCGATGAAGTATGTTGACTCAGTAATGGGTTACATGGCGCCTCGTATTGCGGTTACTTTGGGATTGGTTAGCTCTGTAGGTATCGTTGAAAGCAACTTGGCTTCTAACGTAACCTTGGCACCAAACCCTGCCAAAAACCAATTGATCATCCACAACAACTGGGAAAACCGTGTGTTGACAGGTGCTACCTTGGTTGACTTGAACGGTCGCGTAGTTCGTGAATTCAACGTAAACGGTATCCACAACGTATATGAATTGAACGTGCCTGCAGGTATTTATGTAGTGCAAATGCAATTCAACGACGGTGTTGGAAGCAGCAAGTTGATGGTTGACTAAGTCAACCACTTTACTACGTCGGTAAGAATTTCTTACGTCTAAAAAAAGAGGGGGGCGGCCAATGGCCGCCCCCCTCTTTTTTTACCATCGCCCAACAAAAAAGTTGCCCCCCTAAAACCTGTTCGTCGAATCGCAGCACCCTTTCCACCAAAATCTTCCTCGCCATTCGTATTATTGTACTTCCATGCGCAATCTGCTCATCCTCTGCCTACTATCTACCCTCACCATGGGTTGCAACAACCTTTACCGCAGCAATTATACCTCCGTAACCCTCTCCAAACCCGTTGCGGAATACCTCAATCAACAAACACTTACCGTTCACAACAACAAACCCAATCCCACCATCCGCAAAGCACAAGTGCAACCACCCTTTGCCGATACCAACTACCGACTTCAATACCGCCGCCTCGCTGGCACAAACCTGATCGTAGAGGTCATTGATTCTCAAGGGAATAGACGCAATATCGCCATACCCCAAACAAAACTCAAGGGCTACCCAATTGCAACCACTACCACCACTGCACCTGTCGTCATCGCACAAATCCTGAAATATGAAGACCCTTACAGTTACTATAATTTCGGCAGTGAAATCGCCATTGGAGTAGGCGTTCTATCTGCCCTGAGCGATGCCCTCATAACACCGCTGGTGAGATTAACGGCGCGGAACCGACAGTTTGCTGTCCCCAAAGCCTTCGCCCTCACCAACCTCGATCAGGTGCAAACCTTGGATACCAGCAACCCACAACTGTATACCATCGCCCAACCCATCAATCCCAACATTACGCCCTACCTCGACGCTGATTGGCAAAAACATACCCGTGTGTTCTTGGCTACCCACGCCGGTTATGGCCTCGTGAACCAAGATGGGCATACCCACTACACAGAAAAACTCTCACCCAGCAACTGGTTCGCGGCTGAAATCAACCTGCAAAGCAGCAAAAATCTGAGATGGGGTGTGCGGTACGATTGGACAAAAACGCCCACCTTTTTTGCCAACGCAACCACCCTGCAAGTGGCCTATGTCAACAACCAACTCCCCAATGCCAACCTCCTTTGTGGCGTAGGTTTAGGGATTGGCCTCTTTGAACGCATCGCCAGCAGCAACTTTACAGAAACCAGCGATTTGCTGTACAATCGTAAACTGGGAAAAGACAGTTTGCGCATCATCGAAAATACCTTCGTCCCAAACCGACCCCGCTACTATATTCCGCTGTCGGCCTATATCCAATACGAAGCACTACTCACCAACAACATACGCATCATCCTTGGTGTTCGCATGGCCTCTGTAAAATCTTTCACCACCTACAGTAGCCGTGAATTTCTGCAGACCTACGAAACCATCGCCCCGGGTATCACCGCCGAACGATTACAAACCATTAACTACCCAACCAACAATACTTACAACTCACAAAACATGTCGTTCCAAGGCCACATTGGCCTCAACTTCCTCATCAGCAAATAACATGAAATCTCTGCTCAAAATCGCCCTGTCCGCCCTTTTGGCTCTTACTGTAAGTTCTTGTGATCCTTGGTATTACGAAAACCCTACATTCAGCATTCTCCAAATTTTGCAGAACAACCAGCCCAATACGGTATACAACCAAGCTTGCGTTACCTATGGCGGCTATACTTCCAACGGCATGTACGAGTACGATACCCTGTATTTTCAACGTACCATTTTACCGGGCGATACGGCCCAAATTGTGCTGGAAAATGTACTGGCATCCAGGTTCTACTATGTGGATACGGTGAACATCGACCTTCAACTCAGCGATTCGCAGCAATGGCAACAGCAATTTCCCCGAAGGTTTATCCGCAGCAATAGCCAAACAAAAAACAGTTTTGTAGAAACGATTCGTTTCTAAATCCGCTGCGGCATCAACGCGGCCGATGCTACTTTCCCTCGGAATTCAGTAAATTTGTATTTTTACTGATTACCCACGAATGTATCCTACACTCAAACAATTGAATTGGCCGCAAATTGAGGCGGAAATCCTTGCTTTTTGGGAGCAAGAATCG
>JAHEMG010000025.1 GCA_024643755.1 Flavobacteriales bacterium
CTGAAGTTCCATTCAAAATGCACAACATATTGCAGTTCTCCTACTGTATTATAGACTTCCACAACTTTAGCGAGCGTGGGGATAAAGCCAAATAGTTTAAACCGGTTTACTGTTTTTGAATAAGTTTTTGTGTAGGACACAGTTTGGGAACGTTCATATTCCTCCAACATTTCCAATCTAATTGGCTCAACTGATTTCATTAATTGAGGCATTGTGAACCACAGGGGAAAGCAAGAGTCAAAAATATCCAACGCCCTTGACAGTTTGTGTTCTACAGCTATAGAGGAATTTAGAATCAAAATAGCTTTTGCAACTTCAAGACCTTTTTCGTTGTCCCGTGATAAAATGGCAAATTCAGAAACAAGCTTCGCTTGCTTTGAACGAATTCTGTCGTATAGGGCTTGATACCTTTCTACAGTGAATTCAGAAAAATCATCTATGGATGCCATCGAACAAATTTATAGAAGTGAATTATTTATTGTATTGCCCAAAATGCTAGCGTCTAATTGAGATGTGTATACTTCGGTCATGGCTTCACTTTCATGTCCCATTGCATCTTTGATGATGGTAGTGGATACTCCACTTTGCCTTAGGACGTTCGCAAAAGAATGTCGGGCTACATAGGATGTGAGTTTGGTGGAAATACCCATTAACTCACCAATTTCTTTGAGGGCGTCGTTGTACTGTTTTCTTACTTTTTTGATGCGGTAACTTTTGCTTTTTGCACTTTCGTGTGTTTCATTAAAGATAGGGAAGACATAAGGCACCAAGGGATTTAGGTTGGCGGTACGATAGTATTTCAATATCTCTTTCACTTGAGGTGCGAGCATAATGTTGAATTCATCGCCGGTTTTTTGTCGTGTATACACCAGTGTGTCTCCATGAATATCTGACCATTTTAGGTAGGCTGTGTCAATGAAATTCATACCCCAACACAAATAGCTAAATCTGAAATAATTCCAATAGTTGTAAAGATGGCTACTTGGAGGCAAATCAAGGTTCATAAATTTTAAAATTGTCTCTTTTGGTAATGCCCGTTTTCTCGTTTTTACACGTCGGAATTTGGCAAAGCTTACACTTTCAAAAGGATCATATTCTTTTGAAACAATTCCGTCTTTTCTCGCGTAGTTGATTAGTGTCTTAAATGTTCTTAGATATAGGAATATGGTGTTGGGTGCGAGATTTCTACCATCCAAGTACTCTTCATATCGTACCAAAAAGCTCGGGGTAACTTCACTGAAGTTAAAATCGTGTTTATTCCTAAAATTCATAAGGCTGTTTTTTGTAAAACGAAATGCATCAGCGTAAC
Source organism: Flavobacteriales bacterium (assembly GCA_024643755.1). GTDB lineage: Bacteria > Bacteroidota > Bacteroidia > NS11-12g > UBA955 > UBA955. The sequence continues at coordinate 1,310 of JAHEMG010000025.1, forward strand.
CTATACGGTTGGCATTTTCCATTCTAGAAATGAATGAATCAAAGAATTTGCCAACGGTTTGACTGGCTGTGGAAGGAGCCCCTTTTATTTTGTTTTTTATTTCATGCGCTGATACTACTGTACTAGCGGTTTTGATTCCAAAAATCAGTGAACTGGCCTCTGCTCTTTTTATATCAATTAATAAAAGAAGTTCTTTAAAATCGGGATGACTTTTTTTGGGAAGGCCTGTTCTAACGTCCCAATTTTTTAATGAACTAGATGCTCCAATTGATAGATAGGAAGATTTACGGTCTTTTGTCACTCGAATGAGTATTGGATGTTCCCCATTATTGAGGATTTTGCCTTTGAATAATATGACTTTTAGAGATGATGACATGGTATGCTGGTTCAAACATAGTTCAAACATTTTAGCTAAAAAAGCCTCAAAGAATACAAAGAAAGCCAAATATGACTTTTGTAAAATGTTGATATTCAATTAAATAATGAAAATATCTAAAAATAACAAAATGCAAAATACCTGTATGGCATGCAAGAGGTCGCCGGTTCGACTCCGGCATTCTCCACCCAATGAAATCAAGGCCTCAGAGAAATCTGGGGCCTTGTTGTTTTTTGTCGGTTTAATTATAGTTCAAACAAATTTGGGGAAATCCTTAGTTGTTTGATATCACATCCAAAACTTCCACGGGATGAAGCGCGGTGTGCGCTTGCGATATTCGTCGAATTCGGGGTATTTGGCCGCGGTGATATTTTCACTAAAATCTGAGCTGCCGCGGAACAAAAACAACAACAAAACGGCACCGATGATGCTCCAATTGATCCAGGTAGATCCAGCGCTTACCGTAAATAGGTAAAAGCAAATCCAAATGCCTTGCTCGGCGGCGTAGTTGGGGTGACGCATGTATTTCCACAAGCCGGTATGGGTGAATCCTTTTTTGTAATAGGGATCATTGGATTGGGAGGCATCGCCATTTTTCGCTGCGTTTAATCGACGGTGTTTCTCTGTTTGATATACATATTGTTGTTGGTCGGCTAGGGTTTCCATCACAATTAGCAAAAACATCGCTCCCGCAACCAGGTAGTCGGCGGTTCCAAGGGCATTGTAACTGTGTCGCCAGGCCTCCAGTATGGGCAAAGTGAACAACAATATCAGGGCATTTTGATACAGGCAAATGAAAAAGAGGTTGAACAGCATCCATGTCCATCTGGATTGAAGGGCAGGGGTTTGTCTCAGTACGCTCCAGCGATAGTCTTCTTCGCCGCCCCAAAATTTGAGGCTGTAACCACCGCGTCGGGCGAAGTTGTATGTCAACCGCAATCCCCACAGGGTAACCAGAATGGCCATGATGTTGGTTCTGGGTTCAAAGCCCGCCGCTGCCGCAAAATGCCATCCGTAGTAAATCGGAATCAAGCTCCACAATTTATCTACTTGTGAATTGTTGTTGGTGAGTTCACCCACCAGAAAACACAAAAGGGCTACATCCAAAGTGACCATCGCTACTTGGGTTAAGGCGGTCCATTCGTTGTGCGAAAAATTCAAATCGGCTGTAAATACCGCCGTGGTGATCAATGCCAAGGTGACCATCAAAAAGAGTATCGTTCTTACCATGGGATGCAATTAACACATTACCATTCAATTATCAAACAATGGGCCCCGGCTTCGCCGGGGCCCAGATGCAAAAAAATTTTCGAAACCGTGTGTTGAATTACAACATCGTACTCGGACAAACATAGTCTGTAACCTCGAACAGTCCAGATGCTTTGATCGCATTGAAGCCGCCCTGAACATCCACCAAATTGTTGTAACCCCTCGCTCTCAATATCGAAATGAAAACCATCGAACGGTACCCGCCCGCACAATGTACGAAATAGGTTTTGTTGGGATTGATCTTGGTCATGCTGTCGTTGATGTAATCCAATGGTGCACTCACCGCATCCGGCAATCGCTCGCTGTAATTTTCACTGGCCTTGCGCACGTCTAACACACCCGCATCGGGCTGTGCTTCCAATCGATCTTTCAACGCCTCAACCGAAATACTCTCAATATTGTCAATGGGTTTTTGTGCCCCTTTCCATGCATCGAATCCGCCTTTCAAATACCCCAAGCAGTTGTCGTACCCCACGCGCGAAAGTCGGGTCACCGCCTCTTCCTCCCTGCCTTCCTCTGTCACCAACAACAACGGTTGCTTCACATCCGCCACCAAGGTGCCTACCCAGTTTGCAAAGCTGCCATCTATGCCAATGTTTACTGCGCCTGGGATGAATCCTTTGGTAAACGTCTGTGCATCACGGGTATCGATGATTACCGCCTCGGTTCCCTCGGCGGCCGCCTCAAACGCCTCCGGCGTATGAGGGGTTAACCCATGTCCCAACACCTCATCAATGCTCTCATACCCCATGATATTCATCAACACGTTCTGCGGAAAATATCCCGGCGGTGGCATCAATCCATCCAACACCTCCTTGATGAAATCCTCGCGCGTTAATGCCATGTTCAATGCATAATTTACCTTCTTCTGATTGCCCAACGTATCGGTGGTTTCCTTGCTCATGTTCTTCCCACAAGCCGAACCCGCGCCATGTCCGGGATACACCACAATGTCATCGCTCAAAGGCATGATCTTGTTGCGCAAACTATCGTACAAATGACTCGCCAACTTCTCTTGGGTGAGTTCTGCGATTACTTTCTGGGCTAAATCAGGACGGCCCACATCGCCAATAAACAAAGTGTCTCCGCTGAACAGCGCGGTTTCTTTGCCGTTCTCATCGGTGAGCAAAAAACAAGAACTTTCCATCGTATGTCCAGGCGTATGTAACACCTCTACACTCACTGCCCCAATTTTAAAGCGCTCCCCGTCTGTGGCAGTATGGGCGGTGAAGTTGGGTTTGGCGGTAGGACCGTAAACGATCGTTGCGCCGGTGGCTTTCGCCAAATCGATATGTCCGGAAACGAAATCCGCGTGGAAATGCGTTTCGAAAATGTATTTGATTGTTACTTGGTCTTTGGCTGCGCGATCCAGGTAAGGTTGGATTTCACGCAAAGGGTCAATAATGGCTGCTTCGCCGTTTGAGGTGATGTAATAGGCCCCGTGGGCGAGACATCCTGTGTAAATTTGTTCTACTTTCATGGCAGATAATTTTTAGTTTGTGAAACAAATTTCTGCGGTGAAAACGGTAGAAACAGTGATATTCATCACCCAAGAAGGTGATTATCGTTTGGGCGTGTTTTGTTCGTTGCGGGTAATTTGAATTTGCGCAACGTATTCCTTGGAGGCGTTAAAGCCGTATTGGAAACTGGAATGGAATTGGTTGGGATACAACTCGTTGAAAATGGCCAAACGGTCAATGACCAGTTGATTGCCAATGCCCAATCCATGAACTCTTTTTTTGTTGGGATTGGCGTGGGTATTGATGACGTCGATATTGAGGGTGTTTGCATTGGCCAAACGGATATCTACAATGATCTCTGGATGGTTTTTACTAACAAGTACCCCGTGTTTGATGGCGTTTTCGATAAGCGGTTGCAAGATCAAGGGTGGAATCAGCCATTCTGTTACGCGAACCTTTGAACTCACAACAACGCGGAATGGGAAGTTGGTGTCACTCTCGAAACGTAGTTTTTCCATTGCTACATATTCCTTGATAAAATCGAGCTCTTCTTTGAGCAAAATGAGTTCCTTGTTGGAGTTTGAGAGAAACAATCGGTTGAGTTTGGCCAAACGTGCAGTAACGTCAATCGCTTTTTTGGTTTCTGAGCCAATGATGAGTGATTGTATCAAGCTCATGCTGTTATAGATAAAATGTGGGTTGAAGTTTGATTGGAGGGTTTTCAACTGCAGCGTAGCGATTCGTTTTTGCTGCGATTCTTGGGTTTTGATTTGGTTGTAGAATACCCAATACAGCAACGTTAGCAAGGAAAGTAGCATCAGCCAAAACGGCAAATCGCGGTAAAAATCAGTGGTGCCTAAAATGAATTGCGATTGCCATTGATTAATTGCAGAAACGCATAGGTTGAACTTGCCCTGTCCGATACCGTTGATCCAATAATACGCATCGCCCCGAAAAAAACCATATTGATGGTTGTCGCTGCTCACATCCACCAAGTCAACGCCATAGATTGTGCGCAATTGATCGAAATAGTTTGGACTGTTAACCGTGATTCGAAAGTTCTTTTGGGTGTTTACGGAGAAATAAGGTCTTAAAAAGGAGCTTGGATCACCATGATAACTATACTGCACTTGGAAATTGAGAGGTCCTCCGTCTTGTAGGTTAATAGACTGGGCTGTATTGCCGCGGTCTATCACAAAGTGGTCTTTGCCAACCAGGATGACAGTACCCTGTATTCGCCATTGTCCCAAGTATAATTGTCGCTTCACAACAATGGGCACTAGTCTGTCGGTTAACTCGATTTCAATCAAGTAACTTCCCGTATACAAATAAAGGTGCTGCCCATCGCTCAGTATTTGCAAAATGGGCATATCACGAAATACGGCGGTGAGGTTGATGGTGCTTTTGTAAGTCAGTGACTTAGACTTTTGATCAATGACATAACAATCAAATGTATTTCCGTTTTCGATTAGTAGTTTGTCTTTAACAACCTCAAAATTGAGCGTAAATTGGTTGAAAGTGCGGTTTGCTTTGAGGGGGGATTGTTGTCCCTTTTCATCAATATACGCAATTCCTTTGCCCATCACATGGTAATAGAAACACCCATTGGAAAGCTTTACACAGTCTGATTTGGCCTCAAATTTTGCGTCGCTCAGGACCTTGGTGGCGGGATTGTATGTCCATACGTTGTTGTACGGTTTGAATAGCCAAATGAGTCCGTCCCGTGCAATCGCCCACTGATACATTTCTGCTGCTATTACCGAGTCTAATTGCTGTGTTTGCGCATTGTACTGCCAAAGGTATTTTGCACCTAGTAGGTAGAGGTTGCCATTCATTTCGAATGCGTGGCGTATGCGATCGTCGTTCTTAATCCCAATAATTGAAGATGTATTTCTGTTGTTATCGGTAATTGGATGAAGCAGTAATTCTGTAGCGCGATGTTGAATGATATAATGTTCGGTGGCTTTGATTTGTGTGTTGAACTCAGTGTTTGGGAGTTCGTTGGTTTTGGGTTGGATCGTTAAGTGGACCCCATTGGTGGATGTGGCGACCCAAAGGGCATCCCTTACTCGAGAAGGTGTGATAGACCATAACGATTGTCCATGTGAGGGTTGATAGCTGGTCACGCCTGGAATGTGACTGTGTAAATAACCATCGTTGAAGTCGTTGGTATTCGCTACTGCACCGTATATCCGTTGCTTGTGTATTTGGAAGTCCCAAAAAGCCCAAGATTCACTGTTTTTTACTTCGATACTATGAATACTGAAGTGATTTTTTTGATCAATCACCGTGTATTGATTGACGCCACCCAGGTAGATCAGGGAGTCTGTTTGAAAAGCAGACAGGTTACTAAAGTGTTTTTCGGGGTAAGTGAATCCTTGCTTCGCCAATAAATCGTTCCAACTAACCCAGTTGCCCTTGGTTTGTTGCTGAACGATGAGTCGTTTTGGATAGCTCAGTACGTGCAATTGGTTGTGATGGATAAACAAATCCATGGGCATGTTGCCTTTTGGGAGGTCTTTATTGGATTTCAGTATCTGCTGCAGGCGTTTCCCTTTGATTTCGAATACGCCTTGCCGGGCGATGCAAAAGAGTCGGTTTTTAACGGCCCGGAAACGACGGATTTTTAACAGCTGTGGGTGGTTGAAATGCTGAATGAGGTTGCCTTTGCTTAAGTCAAATACGTAAAGTCCGTTATTGTATGTTGCGATATACAGTGTGTTCCCGGCTACATGCAGATCCCAACATTGCTGCACACCCACTGTTTCTTTGATGCGGGCTAAGGAAGGCTGGTTGTTGGGCGCGTAATGTAGGCCTGCGTCGGTGGCGATGATCAAACTGCCGGAGGACAGTTCTACAACCCTTCGGGTGCTGTAGGTGGGTAGGCCTTCCCGGGTTGAAATTTCAGGGAGTTGGGCTTGGGTTTGTGCTGAAACGCTGAGGATTAGCCAATGCCATAGGAGGATTGCAAAACCTTTTTTCCAGTTTTGGATAGGGCGATTTGTTTTCCGTTTTTCAGGCATAGGTGACTGCTTTTGTAGGTGGCAATTTGATCTACGGGTACCAAATACGATCGATGCACGCGCACAAAATGACTGGGCAAAGATGGGGATAATACTTTTAAAGTTTTTGATATCAGGTGTTCTTTCTGACCGGTAATGATTTTGGAGTATGCGCCCGCAGCTTCCACGTATTCAATGTCTTGGAAGGGAACAACCACGTTCATGCCACTTTCACGAATAACCAGCGAGGATTTTCCATTGTCTGAAATGCTTTTTGCGGGATTTGTCCGCTGAATGCGCTTCTGAATCTTTTGTTTGAGTTGCAAGAAATCGCTCTCCGCAATGGGTTTGAGTAAATAGTCAACCACTTCCATTTTGATGGCTTGAAGGGCGTATTCTGGATAGGCGCTTACCACCACAATGTGGGTGTTTGGGGATAGTTTAGAAGATAAGCTGAAGCCCAATTCTCCTTTGAGTTGAATGTCTAAAAACACCACATCTGGTGAGTGCTCTTCAATGAGTTTGTTGGCTTCTGCAATGTTTGTGGCATAGTAGATTTGTCCGAAAAGTTCCGACGCATTTTCCCTGATAAAATATCCCACCATGTCTCGGCCCGACTTTTCATCGTCGAGGACCAAGGCGCTCAAAGAGCCATTCAACGCATTCATTACGCTAACTTACATCTGGGAAAGGATTATTTGGTTGCTGGAAGGGTAAAAAGAATGTGTATTTAATGAGTGGTTGATTTCTTTAGCGAGAAAGGGCTACAACTATCTTTGTGGCTATGAATACAGACAGGGTTCAAATCGTGGGCAACGGTGTAGTGGCAGAAATTGCTTTGTTGGGTGCAGAATTGCAAGTCCTCAGGAATACAGAAGGTGCCAATGTGATGTGGCAGGTTGACGAGCAGTATTGGAACAGGGTGGCCCCGAATTTGTTTCCGATTGTGGGTAGGTTGGTCAATGATTCCTACGCAGTGGATGGTGTTCCCTATGCGATGCGTCAGCACGGATTTGCCCGTGACCAGCGTTTTGAAGTGTTGGAGAAAGAAGATTCATCGGTGTTGTTGGGCTTGCGATCAAGTGAGGTTACCTTGGGTGTTTATCCGTTCCATTTTCACTTCCAAGTGCGTTACAGGTTTGACGGAAAGGTATTGTGGGTGGATTACATTACGGAGAATACGGGTGATGTGCCTATGTTGTATTCGGTGGGCGGACATCCGGGCTTTGCATTGCAGGGGGCGTTGGAAGGACATTCGTTATTTTTTTCTTTGGCGGGTGAGCGGGTTGGTTTTGCTGCAGAGCGCAGGTTGATTGAAGGGGGATATTATTCAGGTGCAACGAAAACTGTGGATGTTGCGAATGGGGTTTTGGTGTTGACAGATGGGTTGTTCGAAAGCGATGCAATAGTGTTCAACGAGCCTGTTTTTGATGCAGTAACGTTGGCGAATGCCAAGGGGGAAGCGATGGTTGACTTTTATTGTTGGGAGTGGG
>JAHEMG010000034.1 GCA_024643755.1 Flavobacteriales bacterium
AGTTGGCAGGACAGTATCCCGCCATTCTTGACGATGAAATCGTGGGGTCGGAAGCGAAGAAATTGCTGCACGATGCCAAAACCATGCTCAATGATTTGGTGAGCCAAAACAAGCTCAGTGCAAAAGGCGTTTGGTATATCCTGCCCGCCAAAAAATTTGGGGAAGATGTGGCCGTATATCACGATGCCAGCATCGCCCAGCAAGATACCGATGGCAGCCAAGCTACTGAGAAATTCCATTTCTTGAGGCAGCAGCGCAAGATGACCGCATCTATGCCAAACCTATCATTGTGCGATTTCGTTGCCGATGATCAAGTAGACTATTTGGGTGGATTTGCGGTAACCACCGGATTGGGATTGGAACCCATTGTTGCCGCGTTTGAAGCCCAGCACGATGATTATCAATCCATTATGGCCAAAGCCCTTGCCGATCGATTGGCGGAGAGTTTTGCGGAGAAATTGCACCAAATGGTCAGAACCGAATTCTGGGGATATGCCGATGAAGCATCCCTGAGTAACGAAGACCTGATTCGTGAAAAGTACCAGGGAATCCGGCCTGCGCCCGGCTACCCAGCCTGCCCAGACCACACAGAAAAAACAACCCTGTTTAACCTGCTCAAAGCACCCGAATCGGCCGGTATCACCTTAACTGAATCTATGGCCATGCTGCCCGCTGCCTCCGTCAGCGGCTGGTACTTTGCACACCCCCAAAGCAAATACTTCGGCCTGGGAAAAATCAACAAAGACCAAGTGGTACAATACGCAGAAAGAAAAGGCATGGAATTGGAAACCGCGGAACGCTGGCTAAGCCCGGTTTTGGCGTACTAACACCCCCGCAACAACCTACTGCTTAAAAGGATTTCCGTAGGCCGGATTCGTGAGAAACGTATTGTCTGTCATCGTCAACAAAAAGGCCTTCAAATCTGCCTTCTGCTGCGCCGTTAACTTCAATTGCTTGTTGCCGTGGGCCGACATCATCGGACTGAGAGTGGGCGACAAATAATTTACGTTATCGCTGTAATGATCAATCACCTCGTCCAAAGTGGCGAATCTACCGTCGTGCATATAGGGCGCTGTCACCGCAACATTCAACAAACTTGGCGTCTTGAACAATCCGCGGTCGGCAGGATTACCCGTAATCGCCCCGTAACCTTTATCCGAAAAATTACCGTCTAACCCGTTGTTCGCTATACCTCCCATATCGGGGTTGTTTTGCTGGGCCAACGCACCGCCGTGACAATGAAAACAATCTGCCCCAGTAGCCAAACCTGTTACCGCATCAAAATCCACCAAACCATTGAACAACAGCGCTCCCCGCTTCTCTTCGCTGGTAAGCAAACTGAATTTTCCTGGAAAAAACCCGTTGAAACGACTGTCCTTGCTCACCAACGTCATCAAGAACTGCTCCAACGCTTTCGACATGTCAAACACGTTGGGCTCACTGCCAAAGGCCTTGTCGAAATACTCAATGTATCGCGCCGAACGCGCCAATCGCTTCGCCAACAAAGGCAAAGTCATCGCCATTTCATTGTGCGCCTGAATGGGCTCAAAAATCTGCGCACGCAATGTGCTTTGTCGGGCATCCCAAAAGAACTTCCTGCTGTAAGCCAAATTGAATAAACTGCTCGAATTACGGCCCGTCTGTAACCCGTAAATCCCCGTACTCAACTTCTTGGGCTCCGCAAAGGCATACTCCTGCTTGTGACAACTGCCGCAAGAGATCGTGCTGTCAAACGATAAAATGGGATCGTAAAACAACATCCGTCCCAAATAAATCCCCTCCTCGGTAAAGGGATTGTCGGAAGGCAACACCGGCATCCCAAACTTACCTCCCGGAAAAATGGTGGCGGGGTCTACCTTCGTTGCCACGTAAGCCGTGGGTTCTTTATGCAATGGATCATTCGGATCTTTCTCACAAGCTGAAAGGCCCAAAACCATCAATCCCAGTAGCAACCAACCTTGCTTCATAACTCAAGTATTAAGGTGCTGGAATCTCAAAAGCCGAATAGGCCGACAAATTATCGAGCAATTTTTGCATCAATGCCATTTCCTTCACCCCTTCAGAGTGAGATACTGACCCTTTTTTCAACTCAATGCCCTGATAGAACCGGTTGATGTGGTAGTTGAATTGCACCGGCGTAGCTACTTTGTCCTTCACCTCAAACATCGCGGCGCCCATGCTGCCACCCACAGGGACTTCAAAATTTCTGACCATCGCATCGGTAGCAGCATGAAAACTCATGCCCTTGGTGTATTTATCAGTCAGACTATCTTTATAATTTCCATCAATCGCCTGGAAAATATAACCGCCAGCCCAGCCCCAATGCATGCCTGTTAAATTGCCATTCAAAGGATGTTCAGCACCCCACTTATTGGGGTCACCATGATTCACAGAAGAATCTAAACCCAATGTAAAACGCACTGCCTTATACTTGCCAGCAGGCACCTCATAGCTGAATTTGGTCCGCTGCTTTTTGAAATCAATCCATTGGTATCCATCGCCCAACATAACCTCAGTGCCATCCTCCTTAACCAAACGCAACTTCGAAACAATCATCCCGAAATTGAAAAATTGTACATACTCTTTTTGCGTTGAAGGTTGCTCAAACCAGCCCGTTAAAAACGTCAACGGCTGACCATTCCACAATGCAGAAAAGTTCAAGTCCACCGACGTCTTTGTGTCCACAACCGGCGGCGTCACCGGAGGATTTTCTTCGCAAGATTGAACTGTTAAACCCATAACAGCCAACACCATAACCATCAATGCTTTACTCCAATGTTTCATAGTCTAATTTTTTAACAACTTATACGAATATACGAAATTTCCATCGTTAATCCTAAGGAAATAAGTTCCTGCCGATAGGTCTCCGAGCGATACGATCAACTGCTTGCTCTCCCTGCCTTTGGTGTCAATCGCCAACACCTTTTGTCCCACCGCGTCATAAACCTCCATCACCACAGCCGAGGGATTGCGCGCATACAACACAAAATTCCCATTCGTGGGATTGGGAAACAGTACAAATGCATTTTCCTGGACCTTGTTCAAGTTCATTCCACCCACACTCACCTTGGCCAACAAACGAACATACGGATCAAAAATCACCGTATCCACCTCAAAATCCACCGCCATCTTCATCTCAGCCTCCAGTTGCTTTGGCTCCCACAACACCAATTTCTCCTTGCCCTCGCCCCGCAACAACAGCGGAATTCTCACATGCCAATACGGTACACTGCTGTGCGATGGCGTCTGCTGACAACCCAACGTCACCGTCTGTCCCTTCTGCTTCCAATTGATCTTCAAATACGGAAAGCCCTCCCCATAATACCACTGCTGAAAAAACGTATCCAAGTTTCTCCCACTGGCCTGCTCTATGTAAAATTCCAAATCCCGGGTTTGCGCAAAACCATACGTGGTGTTCTTGCCCTTCAAATACTGCCTGCAGCCCTCAAAAAACAGGGAATCGCCCAGCTTATCGCGCAACATGTGCAACACCCAAGCCCCCTTGTTATACGTCAACCTGCCATTGAACAAACTCCCCACATTCAAGGTATCGCGCGGAAACACCGACCCGTCATCATTGCCCGTAATATTGCTACGCATACCCCGCAACTTCCCATAACTCTCCTCCTTACTCTTCAAATATTCGGTGGTCATCACCGTCAAATACGTCGCAAAACCTTCATTCAACCACAGGTCCTGCCAAGTGCCACAGGTCACCATATCGCCAAACCACTGATGCGCCAACTCGTGAGCCATCAAATCATACGAGAAATTCACCATGAAACTCATCGTCTGATGCTCCATACCGCCACCCCAAGTAAATTGGGCATGACCATACTTCTCCTTCTCAAAAGGATACGGCACAAACAAACTATCAAACAACCGAATCATCGGCAGCACATCCTTGGTCTCACGCTCAGAATCCACCCGAAACTGGGGGAAAACATAGTTCAACACTGGCAACGGCTTTGTTCTGCCCACCAACGGCGCATACTGCGTATATTCACTGTAATTGGTCACCGCGATGGCCACCAAATACGTAGCGATGGGGTAGCGATGTTTCCATACCATCAGTCGCTGGGTATCGCCCAACACCTCGTTTCTCACAACCACCCCGTTCGATGCCGCCTTCAACGATGTATCCGTATAAACCCAAACGTCCAAACTATCAATTTTGTCGTGCAGCGATTGCTTACAAGGCCACCAATACTGAGCGCCGTAGGGTTCGCTGAGGGTGTGTACGATCGGACCTTTCATGTGATTGTCGTGCACAAAATACCCAAACCCTCCGCCATTGCTCGGATTTCCTTGGTATACGATGCCCACCGAATCGCGCTCACCAGTTACCCAACCGCCAGATTTAAAAACATACAATTGGTTGCCCGTTCTGCGATACGAGAGCGACTGTCCGCCCATACCATAAACACGGTCAACCTGCAAGTTCGAAGACAAGTCAAATCCCACCGAATCCGTGGTATTAATCACCGTAAAATGCGCCACTACATCGCCCTTGAAATAGGCCCCCTTGATGGGGTTAACCCACCATTTACAGCGATTGTAATCAATCAAATAACCATGTTTTACCCCAGAATTGTTTCTGCGCGATAGCTGCGTTTGAATGCGATCATGCTCCTTGCATACCAACGACTCGGGCACTTCTTGCGCACCCAATGGCAGCACCAACAGTAAGCCCAACAACATCCCAATCCATTTTCGCATAGTACAAAGTTCCTACATCGCTACGGCCTAAACAACAACTCATTAGGGAAAATGCACAACTCATACACAAAACAAAATCACTGCCCAATCCTCCCTTACTTTTGTAATCGTGAAATTCAAGTGGCTACCCCTGTTCTTAATCATTCTGCTCGGCTGTATTTGGGGTAGTTCTTTCATCCTCATGAAGCGCGGTTTGCTCGTCTTCACCCCCATCCAAGTGGCCGGCATGCGCCTGTTTTTGGCCGGATTGTTCCTTACCCCCTGGGTATATCGCTATTCGCTAGGATCCAAATCCACCCTCGTTAACCCCGTTACCCAAACCACCGAAAAACTGCTCAAACCCGTAGACTATTTTTACCTGTTCCTCACCGGATTTGTGGGCAATGCCATCCCCGCCTTCTTGTTTTCTACGGCTGGAACCCTGATTCCTAGCGGACTGTCGGGCATCCTAAACGCATTTACCCCCATGTTTACCCTAGTCGTCGGCAGCCTATTCTTCGCAAGTCCCCTCTCCCGCAATGGCTTTCTCGGCGTCATGGCCGGCATCGTGGGTGCGGTGTTTTTGTTGGGTCCTTCAATACTCGGACAAAAAGGCATGGAAATACACCTCAGTGGTGCGCTGATGGCCCTTACCGCCTCTATTTTATACGGATACAACATCAACCTCATCAAAACCAAACTCGCCCACATCCCTCCCATGGCCAAAACCGCCTACCCCTTCGTTTTCATGGGGATCCTTTACGCGTTTGTGCTTTGGAAAACCGATGTCATTGGCCACTTTCAACAAGGTAGCACCGAGCTCGTGGCGCCCTTCAACCTACCCACCAACCAATTCGCCCTGCTTTGTCTAGTTGTACTCGGTGTGATTGGCTCAGCCATCTCCATGATGCTGTTTAACTACCTCATCGAACATACCACCGCCCTGGTGGCCTCTACCAATACCTTCGTCATTCCCATCGTAGCCGTGGCTTGGGGACTCATCGATCAAGAACCCATCCGGTGGAACATGATCGTTGGACTGCTGCTTTCCCTGGTCGGAGTTTACCTGGTCATGAAAAAAGAGTAACGCATCGCCCTTCCAAAATTTAAACACACAAGTATCTTTGTATAAATCACTTCCATGAATATCCAACACATTCTTCGCGATTTGGGCATCGGTGATACCCTAGCATCTGCCAGCACCGGCACCCAGTGGATTCAAACTCCCAATGCCACCACCCGCAAGATCCTATCACCCGTAGACGGTGCACATATCACCCAAGTGGAATTCGCCAACCAACAAACCTATGATCAGGTAATCCAAACCGCTCAGGAGGCGTTTGTGACTTGGCGCCATACTCCCGCACCCAAGCGCGGCGAAATTGTAAGGCAAATTGGCGATGCCCTGCGTCAGCACAAAGCCAACCTCGGCGCCCTCGTCAGTTATGAGATGGGTAAAAGTCTGCAAGAAGGCCTCGGCGAGGTACAGGAAATGATCGATATCTGCGATTTTGCCGTAGGATTGAGCCGACAGCTTCATGGTTTAACAATGCACTCGGAACGACCCAATCACCGCATGTACGAACAATGGCATCCCCTAGGAGTTGTGGGCATCATCAGTGCATTCAACTTCCCCGTTGCCGTTTGGTCTTGGAACGCCATGCTCGCAGCCATCTGCGGTAATACCTGTGTGTGGAAACCCTCAGAAAAAACACCCGCAAGCGCCGCAGCAGTGCAACATATCTTGCAAACAGTACTCAAAAACAACCAACTCCCCGAAGGCATTTTTTGCCTCATACAAGGCGATCGCGAAATCGGTGAAGCCATGAGCCACGACCCCCGTGTTCCGCTCATCAGCGCCACCGGAAGTACCAGAATGGGCAAACGGGTGGCCGAAGTGGTAGGACAACGTCTGGGCAAATCCATCCTAGAACTCGGTGGCAACAACGCCATCATCCTCACACCAGAAGCCAACCTCGAAATGGCCATGGTAGCCATCGTGTTTGGGGCAGTGGGAACGGCAGGACAGAGATGCACCACCACACGCCGACTCATCGTACATGAAAGCATTTATGATACCGTGAAAGCCAAGTTGGTGTCGGTATACGGACAATTGCGCATCGGAAATCCCCTGGATGAAAATAACCATGTGGGGCCGCTGATCGACAAAGATGCCGTGAATGCTTATAACGCAGCGATCGAAAAGCTCAAGGCCGAAGGCGGTGCCGTATTGTGCGGTGCAGAAGTGCTTTCCGGAGACCAATACCAAAGTGGATGCTATGTGAAACCCACCATCTGTGAGGCACAAAACCACTTCAATATTGTACAGGAAGAAACCTTCGCACCCATTTTATACCTGATGTCTTACAGCGATATCGACCAAGCTATCCACATGCAAAACGATGTGAAACAAGGTCTATCGAGCGCCATCTTTACCAACAACCTCCAAGAAGCCGAACAATTCCTCAGCGCTTGGGGCTCTGATTGCGGTATCGCCAACGTAAATATCGGCACCTCTGGGGCTGAGATTGGCGGTGCATTTGGCGGTGAAAAAGAAACTGGCGGCGGACGTGAGAGCGGTTCTGATGCTTGGAAGGCCTACATGCGCAGACAAACCAACACCATCAACTACGGCAAGTCATTGCCACTAGCCCAAGGCATTCGCTTCGATTTGTAATCGTCGAATGTTCAATTAAAACTGCTGTCCGATAAAGAAGTGTACCTGTGTGGGCTTACCGCTCGCTGGCACCTGCTTGTAATCAAAGCCATAGGCCCAATCCAAACCGATCAATCCAAACATCGGCATAAACAATCGGATACCAACACCCGCTGCACGCTTCAATTGGAATGGGTTGTATTTGCTCATGCTAGACCATGCATCTCCCGCCTCCGCAAAACCCAATACATAAACCGTAGCCGCCTGTCCGGTCGTAATCGCCTGACGCAATTCTACCGTGAACTTATTGAAAATTGGCGCACCGGCCTGGGCACCCATCGCCGTTGATGATATGGTATAGTTGTCATATCCGCGCTGCGAAATAATTTCCGTAGCCGCAATGTTGAAACCAAAAATACCGGCACCACCCACCTGGAATCGCTCAAAGAAAGTAAGACCCAAATCAGGATTATAATACCCCAAGAATCCCATTCTCGCCTTCGCCATCAACACCGTCTTCTTGTAAATAGGGGTGTACCATTCCGCATCCAACTTCCACTTGTGAAACTCTGCCCACTTGTACTTGTCGTTCAAGCTCATTTCTGAGTAGTTTCTTTTCGATAACAAAGAAATTGGGGGCGTCGCCTGTACTTGGAACGTGAATGTACTTCCCGAAGTAGGGAATGTAGGATCGCTCACAGAACTGCGGGTTAAATTGAACTGGAACGAAGGGTTGTAACTGATTCCGTTGAATCCTTTGGGGAACCCGTAAAATCCGCCATCCATGTTCTTCATGCGATACTGGTTGAATGAGAAACCATATTGCAAGTTGAAGAAGTCATCAGGCCACTTCAAACGCGCACCATACATCACTGTGAAACCGGTATTCATGAATACCTGTCGCAATGGATCAGACTTCTGACGGAAATCAAAACTGTTCACCGTATGAAACACACTCAAACTCAATGAATTTGGCTTCTTTCCACCAAACCACGGCTCAGTGAAAGAAAACGTATAACCCTGATAGTTGGCCCCGTTACTCTGAGCACGCAAACTCAGTTTCTGTCCATCCCCCGTGGGTACCGGACTCCATTGGTCTGGATGCAACAACTTCTTGCGACTGAAATTGTTCAACATGATACCCGCCGTACCAATCAAGGTAGGGGTTCTGCTATAGCCGTTTCCGCCCCAACCACCACTCAACTCAATCTGGTCTGAAGGCTTCTCAGCCACAGTGTAATCAATATCTACTGTGCCATCCTCGGGATTGGGCTTCGGATTTACACCCAAATGCTCAGGATCAAACAATCCCAATGCGCCCAAATCGCGCATGGTACGCTGAATAT
>JAHEMG010000049.1 GCA_024643755.1 Flavobacteriales bacterium
GAAATGGTCTTACCCAAAATCACGGGCAGCTGGAAGTCACAGTCTTGGAATTTTTTACTCGCCAGTACGCCGCGCATGGGCACCATCTCAGGATTCTTGTTTGGCACCTCAATACCAATGGTCCCCTTACCCGGTATTGGCGCAATAATCCGTATACCCAATGCCGCCAAACTCAGTGCGATATCGTCTTCCAGGTTCTTGATCTTCGAAATTTTCACCCCGGGCGCCGGCACGATTTCGTACAAGGTTACCGTAGGACCCACACTGGCCTTGATACTGGCAATCCCGATCTTATAATTCTCCAGCGTTTGGATGATCAAATCCTTACTCCGCTGAATTTCTTCCATGTCGATCTCCTGCTTCTTGGCATCATGCTCTTGCAGCAAATCCAGGGTAGGAAACACATATTTGCTCAATTCCAAGGTAGGATCATACACAGTATCCACACCCATTCTTTCCATAGAATTATCGCCCGTATTCTCGTCTACCGCCTCATCCGCTTCGTCTTTCATGACTTCCACTTGGAAATCTTCATCGCCCAAAAGGGTGTTGATGCCCGCGCCCGGACCGGCATCGTGCTCTGCGATTTCAACAGGTTCTGGCGCTACTTCATGCGCTACTTCAGGTTCATCAAAACCAAAGGGCTTGGGCTCTTGGTTGATGGGTGCCAAATTGAGATCGATTACTTCTTCTTCTCCGCGATGCACCACAAAATCATCAAAACGCTCAATCACTGGGGGCGCTGGGTTGGGCGATTTGGGCGGAGTTACCGTATCGGCTGTTTTCAGCGAAATTTGGGTCAAGGCTTCGCGCTCAGCTTGCGACAGCGATGGGGTATCGTCTTCCAATTCGATATCAACCACATCTTCATCTTCCGGAACAACGGCAAAATCTTCATGGATACTCGCCTCAAAACCAGAGGGTTCATCTGGCTCCGGACTTACATTGTTTGTACTGTGCGATGCCCATGCGGGTTCTTTCATCTCTGGCTCCAATACTTCTCCATCCGGACCATATTTCATTTTGATTCTGGCAAAAGGATTGGCGTTCAGAAGGAAAAACGAATAAGCAACGGCATATGCAGCCAAGAAGAAAAAGGCCCCTACACTACCAATCGCTGTTTCAATCTGCTGATTGCCAAAAAATCCGAACGAGCCACTCAGCAGAGGCCACCAACGCAGCGCAAATCCCAAAAACAACGAAAACCAAACGGTGAACAAAATGGTATGCACCGCAATGCGCAACAAGGAAAAAGGACGGTAATCAAACAACAGGTACAGTCCCGTTAATGCCACGTAAGGCAGCAAGGCATAAGCCGCCAACCCAAAGCCATTGTGCACAAATTTGAAGGCGAGCTTGGCACCGTAATATCCCATGGCATTGCGGGCTGCGCCATTGAAATACGATAAACCATCGTCGCTGGCCGACATCAGACTTTGATCGAGTTTCCACGAGAAGAAAAAGGAGGTAAAACTAATGGCCAAAATTGCAGAAAAGATCACCAAAAGAAACCCTACCACCTTGCGCGTAGGTTCATGTTGTAGGGTAATTGCAGACCAAATGTCTTTGCCTGATATCTTCTCCACGCGATCTTGATTGTCGCGCAGAAAATCGGGGCGTTGGTCTTTTTTATTCTTTTTCGATGCCATAATCCAGTTAACGAAATTAACATGGTTTGAGGGGTGCAGCCCGCGCGTGCGCGGGCGAGTTTTACACCATTAAAAAAAGTGTTTACTCAATCATCCAACATTGCCCTAAACCGCCGTCTGTCCAACCACAAATGTCTGTCCTTCAACCGCCTCCACCGTATCCTCAAACACCGTCTTCGCCTCCACCAGCAATGGCTCTGCCTCGTTGTATCGCGCACTAAAATGTCCTATCATCAACCGCCCAACTCCCGCCATTTTAGCCACTTGTGCAGCCTGTAAAGCCGTACTGTGATGCGTCTCCGCAGCCCGGGCAGCCCGCTCATGCAAGAAGGTGGCCTCATGGTACAACAACTCCACCCCATTCAACAACGGAACCAAATAATCTGGATCAAAAATCGTATCGGTAATGTATGCATACGTCCGATTTTTATAACCAGGAGTGGTTAACAATTCATTGCTCACAACACCCAACTTCGAGGAGATAAAATCAGCCCCCATTTTAATGGAATCAAACTGCTCCATCGGCACTCGGTAATGAACGCAGGCATCCACATTCAAACGTCGTTCGGGACCCTTTTCATGGATCATGAAACCAGTACAAGGCACCCGATGCTTTAATGGCACTGACACCACGGAAAACTGATCGGTTTCTACCACCGTTTCCACAAAATCCGTTTGCGTGGACTGAAAGATCAACTCATAAGGCAACACCGAATCACTTTCGGTCAGTAGCACATAAATAATGCTCTTCAAGGAAGGCGGACCTACGATAATCAGTGGCTCGGTTCTTCCGAACAAGGCCATCGATGTAATCAGTCCTGGCAACCCGAAATAATGGTCGCCATGCAAATGTGTAATGAAAATATGTGAAATCCGCTGGGTCCGCAACCCGTACCGCGATAACTGTCGCTGCGCACCCTCCCCACAATCAAACAACAAATAGCTCCCCTCCAACCGCACATAATGAGCACTCGGATGCCGATATTTCGTGGGCGTCGCAGACGACGTTCCCAATACCGTTACTTCAAATGCCTTTCTCATATATGCGATTTTGCCTAAAGAAATCGAAGATACCACCGATCAAACGAGTTTTCAACCCACGCCCCGCCGAATTGAGTAAATTAACCGTTTATTTTTTATATGATCTGCACCCCATCGCCAAGCACCTCATCCACGGCCATTTTTACACTGGTAAGTTCGATGCGATCTATGCACCGATCTTGTGGTTGAGCGCAGGTAACCTGATCGCAAGGATTGCAAGTTAGGATCTCATGCAACACCTTGCTGCGACTAGATAGCGGGTAAAATACATGAGGTACGCCCGGACCGTATATCGCAACCAACGGAATCGCAGCGATATCAGCGAGTTGTAGCGGACCACTCTCGTTGCCCACATACAAAGATGCTTGTTGAATAAAGGCAAAAAACGACAACAACCCAGCACTCGCGGGTTCCGTAACGCCTGAAATCCACACTTTACCCTGTCCGCCCAATGCCATTGCCTCCTGAATTTGTGCCTGTTCTTCCTCGGTTCCGACCCAAATGGGCATCAATTTTTTATCACTCAAAAGCCATTGCGAGAGCGAAGCATATCGCCCTGCAGGCCAACGACGCAAGGAACGCCTGGCACCGGTATGCAGTATCACATAGCCCACGACATCCGCCTCAGCCCCATCCATCGCCCACTGTACCCAAGCATTCGCTGTAAGCAAATCATCGCCAGTAGGGTATAACCGTCGGTCTGTAACCAAATCCGCCGCAACCTTCACATGCTCATTTTTTTCACGCAACAAGGGCGATACGATGCGAAAATTCGTCAATAATTCATGGGGCTGATTTCCCCGCTGCTGAAACCGAATCCAACCGCGATCGAGTCGGTACTTAGTCCCTGTTTTCCAGTGCAACGACTTGAACAAAGTTTTCCAAGTGCCGCGCAGTTCTACCACTACATCGTAGCGCTGCTGCCAATCATCGATATGCGTTATTACCTCATCAACCGATGGGTGTGCAGCAATCAAGGTAGCAACAAACGGTTTGCACAGAACCGTTATCGCTGCTTGGGGATGCGCATTTTTAATCAAATCGAAGACGTGTACCGCTGTGGCCATATCGCCAATTTCATCCCACTTTACCACCAAAACACTGCGCAGCGGATTGGGCAAATCTCGCTTGCCCGCATTGATGAATCTACTCACCAAAAAATTCGCTGCATAGAGCCATTTTTCGTTCATGAAATCAACGATCAGTAGTGGGTGTTAAACCATAAATGACTGGCCTAGAGGGAACGGCATCGGTGCGCAAGTTAGGACATTGTAAATTCAGCGCATACAAGCCATCTTTAAGATGATCACCCACATAAATCAGTTCGGTAATGGTAGCATGAAATCTGGGATGGGCGGGTTCAACCGACGCTACAACACCCCCAGCCACACGCTGCGGCAAGCCCCACCATTCGTGGTGCGCACTCAACCGACCTTCATCTACTTCCGGATCCACACTGGGGAAATCGGTCAGCAAATGCTGTATGCCCGCATCGCGCAGAAACGACAATGCCTCTGGCGCAAAATAAGGCGGTTCATTGCCACTCCATTGACAATTCTTTTTACTCAGGGGATTGGGAAAACTTCTCACAATCAAAGCGTCTACCTGATGCAAAGGCCACTGTTTAACTTCGCTCAAACCAACGTATTTACCCTCGTGCAATTCGGCGGTTACCAACTGCGCGGAGAACCAAAATTGATTCAGCACATCGCTCAAAACGATGCGAGACTGGGTAATATGACCCATGCACTCAGTGTGGGTGGTATTTCCGTGTGCACAAAGGGTGAGAATTTCACAATTGGCTGAACCACCCTCTGCCACTGACCCTACAAATCCACCAACGCGAATGGGCTCAAAACGCGCCCCATCAATGAAAAAAGCCCCTGGATTATCGCCTTGCGGTCCGGTAGAAACCGACAAATCATGCGGCTGGGCGATATCAGCTTGGTAAGAGATTCCCTCGATGGTCAATTGTAAGTTCACAGTACAAAATTGGCGTATTTATCACAAAAAATGCGATTTGATGGGCCTTTGTTTCAATATTGCTTTAAAATGCTGCGCAATTGCTTCAAAAACGCTTCTTGTGTTACTTCATAGGCGCCAAATTGCAATAGGTGCGGATTGAGGTACTGACAGTCAATCATTTCAAACTGTTGTTCGCGTAAAAATTCCACCAAAAAAACCAAAGCAATTTTACTCGCATCGGTCATGGTATGGAACATGCTTTCCCCGAAAAAGACCTTGCCGATAGACACGCCATACAGACCACCCACCAAGGCGCCCTCATGCCAAACTTCAAAACTGTGTGCCCACCCCTTCTGATTCAATTCGGTGTAGACCGACATGATTTCCGGGGAGATCCAAGTATCCTCTGGGCCACGATCAGCGCAGGCTTTAATGACTTCAGGGAATGCGCGATTGATGGTTAAATCGAAGATGTTTTTGCGATACAATCGCGCCAAATTCTTGGGCACTTTGAAACGATCATCGAGCGGTATAAGTCCCCGTTTGCTCGGCGTGTGCCAGTATATGGCATTGTCCTCATCCGGATCTGCCATTGGGAAAGACCCCGACAAGTATGCTTGAATCACCAATTCTGCCGACAACACCCTTCAAAGATATCGCCAAGCGATAAAAATGACCAACAAAGTTTGCCTAAACACCATCTTCCTGATGGGATTTGTACCTTTGCAGACCTATGAG
This sequence comes from Flavobacteriales bacterium, assembly GCA_024643755.1. Taxonomy (GTDB): domain Bacteria; phylum Bacteroidota; class Bacteroidia; order NS11-12g; family UBA955; genus UBA955. The sequence continues at coordinate 5,394 of JAHEMG010000049.1, forward strand.
CAAACCCAAACTCATCAAATTTGAAGAGTACAAGCAATTTCCCAACACATTTGATGTGGAAGACACCGCCAACAAAGGACAATGGCGCAAAATATTTGGCAACGACAATCCCATCGTGATTGAATTGGCCTGTGGCAAAGGCGATTACACCGTGGGTTTGGCGCGGATGAACCCGGAGGTCAACTACATCGGCATCGACATAAAAAGCAATCGTATGTGGACAGGCGCGAAGGCGGCATTGGACGAAAAATTAACCAATGTTCGGTTTTTGAGAACCCATATCGATCATATAACTGAGTTTTTTGACACCAATGAAGTAGATGAGATATGGATCACTTTTGCCGATCCACAACCCCATAAACCCCGTAAGCGATTGAGCAGTTATAAATTTTTGAATTTGTACCGACAAATTGCGGGCGAGCGCACTTTGGTGAATATCAAGACCGACAGTGATTTGTTTTACGAGAGCAGTTTGGAACAAGCGCAGCAGGATCAGTTGACGATTTTGAGCAAGATTGACAATGTATATCTGATGAATCCGGTGCCAGAATTTTTGAAAATCCAAACGTATTACGAGAAAATGTGGTTGGGCATGGGCAGAACGATCAAATACTGTCAGTTCGTTTTAGGCAATTGCGAATCGCAACCTATTGAAGAGGAAGACTAGATTTCTTTGGCCCGGGGCGATGAGTTCGGGGCGATATAAAACAAAAAACCCCTTGAAATTCAAGGGGTTTTTTGTTTGTTGTTCTTGCGGACTGGACGGGACTCGAACCCGCGACCTCCGCCGTGACAGGGCGGCATTCTAACCAGCTGAACTACCAATCCGTTCTCTTTCGTTGGTTGAACTGCTTTTCAGCAACTCTTTCCCTCAAAAGGACTGCAAAAATAAGGCGAATTTTACCACAAGGCAAGTACAAATTGCAAAAAATGCCAAAGAATTTTTCTACGCCTTCCCAATATCTATATTCGCTACCCTGAATTTCTATCTCAAAACACCATGACCTGCATCTCGCACAAAACCCTTACCCGATTCATTGTCAGCACGTTCGTACTCTTGTTAACGCCCCATATCGCCCGGGCCCAATTTCCAGAAATCCATTCCTATCATGTTGATCCGGGCGCACATGAACGCGACAGAAACATTGATGTCACCCACATGAAAGTGGAGGTACGATTCGATGTATACAAAAAATCCGTCTTGGGAAAGGTCACTCATACCTTCAACGTTTTACAAAATCAAGTCGACACCATCTTCTTTGATGCGCCTGGCATAGAAATCATTTCCGCTACCCTGGATGGCAGAGCCCTATCTCACACCACCCTACCCGAAGGCGTTGTGGTTCAGTGCGGCCTCAATGAAGCCATCGCCATGCCCGTTGCAAGAAATAAAAAGCCCAAAACGCAGCACCAAATCGTCTTTGAATACATCGCATACCCCAAAAAAGGCATTTATTTCAGTGGGTATACCGCCGCGAACGGACAGCCCCTAACGGGCAATATCGATGAGGCCGATATGATTCGGAAACAAATATGGACGCAAGGTCAAGGCATCGACAACCGTCATTGGATCCCGATGATCGATGATCGCAGCGACAAATACATCACCGAAACGGTGGTTACCCACGATTCAAAGCACCAAGTACTTTCAAACGGCACCTTGAAATCAAAAAAGGTGAACAAAGATGGCACCACCACTTGGCATTACGCGCTCAACCAACCCCACGCCGGATACCTATTGATGCTGGGCATAGGCAATTACGCCGTGAAAAACAGCAAAACCGCCTTGGGAACCCCGATGCAATTTTGGTACTACCCTGAACACCCCGAAAAAATAGAACCCACCTCTAGATACAGCGAGCAAATCATTGATTTCTTGGCCAACGAAACGAGCATCCCCTACCCATGGATCAGTTACTCTCAAGTGATGGTACAAGACTTTTTGTATGGCGCTATGGAAAACACATCCGCAACCACCTTTGGTGATTTCTTTTGGGTAGATAAAAGGGGCTTCCAAGATCGCAATTACGTGGTTGTGAATGCCCATGAAGCAACACATCAGTGGTTTGGGGATTTTATCACCGGCCGACATGATGGCGAGCAGTGGCTGCAAGAGAGTTTTGCTACCTTTTACCCCGGTCTGTTTGTGGGTAATGTATATGGCAAAGACGAACTAGATTGGTATTTTAGGGATCAAATGAATGGTGCCGTAGCAGCAGGAAAAGCCAACAGTTTACCGGTTCGTCATAGCGCAGCGGGCTCATCGAGACATTACCCCAAAGGCGCATCTGTCCTGCACATGTTGCGTCACATACTTGGCGAAGACAATTTCCGCAGAAGCATCAACCATTACCTGCAAAAACACGCTTTTGCCACCGTTGAAACCTGGGATTTACAGAAAGCCATCTTGGACGAAACAGGCATCAATATGGATTGGTTTTTTGATCAATGGATTCACCGTGGCGGCGAGCCCATCTATTCGTTTGCATGGAACGCGCACCAAAACGTGAGCATTGAAAACAAAACCGTGATAGAGTCATCACCCTCCTACACCATCCAAATCAACATAGACCAAAAACAAAAACAAGACGCGGTTGTAGGACTGTTTAAAATGCCCATAGACATAGAAGTATTGTATTTCGATGGCAGCTCTGAAAAACGTACAGTTTGGGTAGATCAAGCGCACCAAACATTTAATTGGCCATCTTTCAAAGCCCCTGCCACCGTGGTTTTCGATGCCGGCAGCCACGTGTTAAAATCTGTAGAAACCCAGAAAACACGCACCGAATGGCTTTGGCAATTGAGCCATGGCAACCACATGCTAGACCGATATGATGCATTGATTTCGTTACGCAGCGATCTATCCTCAAACGCGGACAATGTTGACAGGGAAAAAGTATCCTCCAAAGCAGCGGCACTCAGTGAGGCATGGCAAAAAGAGACTTTCCGCGAAATGAAAACCGAAATTGCCGCGCAATGGATGGATTTGCCTGTTGATTTTGCTTCTGCAGGACAAATCCTTAACCAAATAAAAA
>JAHEMG010000051.1 GCA_024643755.1 Flavobacteriales bacterium
CAGTTTTTTCTTGATTATCAATTTGGGATGACCTGGTTGTTTTGGTCAAACGTGGATGCCTACAACAATTACGATGATGTGCAAGCGGTGGGAGCGGCCTACAACGTACAAAATTCAATTGAGCTGCAAATGCGTAGGGCGGATACGCGCCGACAGCTCTTCACCCTAAACCTTACCGCTGGGATGGTCTTTTAATTTGGAAATGATGAAGAAATTTCGTATATTATATTTTTCTATAGTGCTGATAGGGGCTGGTTTGGCGATGCAAGGATGCGAGAAATTATCGTCGCTGCCCGCTACCCAAGTGTCGTTGCGACAGGTGCAAAATATGCCCGGGTTTTATAAGCCCTATGCCTATAACAATTGTGGGTTGAAGGTGGGTTTTACGGCTTCTGCGAATCAATTGCTGAACGATTCTTGGTACTATGTGGGGAAGGTTTTGGGCGTATCAGAGGTATTGAATTTTGTGAGTGCTGATGGCAAGAAAACCATGAAATTTTCATTTCCGTTGATTTTCAAGGAGAACTCTGAATATTTCACGTACTCGCATTGGAATCTAGAAGATCAATCTTGGAATCAACTAGAGAGTGCAGGCGGTGTGCAAGCTACGGGGACGGTGGTATTGGCAGGAAAGTCTTATCCGATTTTCTTGACGGGAGAGTCCCTGTATGTGCGTCACGATGGCGATCAACATTATATTGAAATGTGTGGCGGGAGCTGCATGTATCGATTGAATGGGATAGAAGTCAATAGCGATTTTTCAATGAATATAATGTGGGAGGAAAAACGATGAAAAAGCGTTTGATGATTTGGCTGTTGGGATGTTTTCTAATGTTTGGCATCGCCACGGCACAGCCGGTTAAGCCCACAATTTCTTATCCAAACAATAACGAAGTCAATGTTCCCCTGATACCGGGTTTTAGCATTTATTTAAATACGGGTTATTTGGATTCGATATTGGTGGAGATAGACAGTTCTGCTTCCTTCAATTCCATTGGGAAAAAGAGTTACAAATCCTACAGCAATGTTTGCGCCAATTGCGCGGTTTTGCCAAAGATTCGGCTTGGGATGTCTCAAACGTGGTATGTCCGCTCCCGTGCTTGGCGTTCAGGTTTGCAAGGCGCTTGGAGCAATACAAATAAATTTACCACCGTGTCGAGTGCATTGCCCATTTACAATGCCTCGCCCAGTTATGATTTTGCGGCGGTTTTGCCAGAGTTCCTGTATCGGTTTTCAGGAACCAACGTGATCTATCAAGTCAGTAAATCTGCCGATTTTTCATCGCTCTTGATCTCTGGTCAAATTTACCCGCATGATTCGTTTGAGGGGACATCCGGCGACAACCTATATGTGCGATTGCGGGGGCTGCCTCAAAACCAAACCATTTACATGCGCTCTCGGTATTTTCTGCGAAAGGACACTGCGGCATGGGGCCCTACCCATTCATTTTCGTTGAAATATAAGCCGGAGATTGTTGGGGGTGGGGTTGTGAACTCATTGGTGGTTTCTCCTTCAATTAATTTGGCTATTTACGTATATAGTAACTATGTTGATACCTCTGTGTTTTACGAATTTCAACGCGCTTCTGATTCGTTGTTCGCAAATCCTACAACGATTAAAACTACGGAGTTTTTTAACACGATTGTATTGAAACCAGGGGCCAATTTTATTCGCTATCGGGTAATCCATCGCAGCGTAATTACAGCATGGTCAAATGTAGCGAAATACACAACCAATGATGTATTGCCAGCGCCCATTTTGTCGAGCCAAGGCAATGCTTACAGAACGGCCCAAGCCAATCTCGGACCCAATCTAATGGTGATTCAATGGCAAGCGGATACCACCAAACAGTTTAATTCTTCCCGTTTGATTACGTGGGATTCTACCTATAAACCGCTGAACGCCAACCGCTATATGTCTTTGGTGAGTGATGATTTTGCCAAGTTTCGCAATTGCTACCTGCGTTATCGCACCGGCAATGGCACCGATTGGATGCCGTGGAGTGCCCCCTCCGTATCCATCTACTGGCAACTATTGGGAAGTACCCAGAATCAGAATTTCACATTGGCCCAGCAGTTCGATTTTTTCCCCATGAACGGGGTGGTTGGATACTATATTTTGGCGGATATTGATTCCACGTTTAAAACCGCCAAAGCGTTTTCGAGCAGTGTGAATACCACCAATATGAGCGTGCAGTTGAATGATATCCAGCTCGATTATACCACAGTTTATTACAAGGTTTTTGCTCGTTCTTCCAAAGGATTGAGTACACCCCGGGTGTTTAAAATTACCAATACCATCGTGCCCACCATTTGGGGACCTGGTTCTGGTCAGAGTTTCGAGGAAACGGTGCCTTACAACATTGCAGGGAAATCGGGATCTGCCGATATGGAATTTCAAGTGGCCAAGGATGCTGCATTTACCAACATAGATGGGGTGTTTGTTTCGGCCAATGGCGGTAATACAGGGAATTTGCCGGTATCGGGTCCGGGCGATTATTTCTTCCGCGTGCGATACATCAATGTACGCTCCAAAGGGACATGGTCCGTGTCCGTGCCATTCAAGATTACCAAAGTGTCGCAAATGGCCCCGCCGATATTGAGAAGTCCCTCGAACGGCGCGAGCAACATCGATTCGAAAAAGTCAAAATTTGTATGGAATCCAGTGCCAGGTGCAACCCAATACCTTATTTCGATTTTTGCCACCTCCTCGGGTAAGTTGCTGTACCAAAATTTCACCGATTCTACCTGGGTTTGGGTAGGTGATTTGCCAGCGAATTTGGGATGCCAATGGACCGTTTTGGCCATGGGCGATAAAATCTCTAAACAGTACAGTGCAACATGGAAATTCACCACCAATGCAATGGTGTCGGCGCAAAAAGCGGCGGGTTCAGGGCTTGGATTAACCGTGTTTCCAATTCCAGCCAAAGATCAACTTTGGGTTCGCGCTCAAGGGATGATGGATTTGTCCGCCGTGCGGATTTTTGATGCGGTGGGTAACTGCGTCTACGACAGAGCATACGCATCGCACAGTAACATAGATACTGCGGCAAATACAATGGAATTCAATGTGCAGGACTGGCCGCAAGGGGTCTATTATCTGCAGGCAGGGTCATCAACGGTGCGTTTCGTGGTAACGCACTAGGGCTGATAGGTCATTTTGAAGTGGGGGATACCGGCCTCGAAGAAACGATCGCCCTGGGCAGTAAATCCGTACTTCTGGTAGAAGCCGGTGGCATGTTCTTGGGCGTGTAGGTAAATGTGCTGGGAGGAGAAGTCGAAATTGGGAGATAACGTCTCCAAGCAATGGTTTAACAGTGCCGCGCCTGCGCCGCTTCCTCGGTATTCTTTGAGCACCGCAAATCGCTCCAGCTTATAGCCATAATCTGTTTTGCGGAATCTGCAGGTTCCAACGGCAACACCTTGCTGGGTCGCCAAAAAATGTTGACTGCTGGCCTCGTGCTCGTCGTATTCTTCGTCGGGCGGACATGCCTGCTCAATCACAAAGACAATGCGACGAATATCAAAAGCTTTGGCCATATCCTGTGGGTTTGCGATGGGGGTTACCTGTATCATCAGAAAAAAGGTTAAATTTGCGTCAAACTTAATACAAAAAGATACGCAATGGCTCAATCTCAAATTCAATCCTTGCTCGGTTCTCAAGCGGAATACTTGCTGAATCACAACTGTAAAACCATCGATCAGTCTATGATTCACGCACCGGGTGCTGACTTCGTAGACCGTATTTTTGCACAAACCAACCGCAACCCTCAGGTGTTGAAGAGTTTGCAACAGTTGTATGGAAACGGTCGCTTGGCCAATTCAGGATACTTGAGCATTCTGCCAGTAGATCAGGGTATTGAGCACAGTGCGGGTGCTTCTTTTGCGCCAAACCCCATTTATTTTGATTCTGAAAACATCATCAAATTGGCCATCGAAGGCGGTTGCAATGCCGTGGCTTCAACCTATGGCGTTTTGGCGATGCATGCCCGCAAATACGCGCACAAAATTCCTTTTATTGTGAAAATCAACCACAATGAGTTTTTGTCGTACCCCAACAAGTTCGATCAAATCATGTTTGGTTCTGTGGACGATGCATGGAACATGGGTGCAACTGCAGTAGGCGCAACCATTTACTTCGGTAGCCCCGAGAGCGGCCGTCAGATTGTAGAAGTAGCTCAAGCATTTGAGCGTGCCCATGAGTTGGGCATGGCCACCATTTTGTGGTGCTATACCCGTAACAATGGATTCAAAGTGGATGGTATTGATTATCATGCCAGTGCGGATTTGAGTGGACAAGCCAACCATTTGGGTGTAACCATCCAAGCGGATATCATCAAGCAAAAATTGCCGGTGAATAACGGTGGTTACAATGCTACCAAGCATGGCAAAACCCATCCAAAAGTATACAGTGAATTGACCACTGATCACCCCATCGATTTAACCCGTTATCAATTGGCCAACTGCTACATGGGCAGAGCCGGTTTGATTAACTCTGGTGGTGAGTCGAAAGGACAAGGCGATATGGAAGAAGCAGTATTCACCGCAGTGGTAAACAAGCGCGCGGGTGGATCTGGTTTGATCTTGGGTCGCAAAGCATTCCAAAAACCGATGAATGAAGGTGTTCAATTGTTGAATACTGTTCAAGATGTGTATTTGGATAGCAGCATCACTTTGGCTTAATTTGCTTCCATGAATCTCGATTTCGAAGACGACGAAGATCTCGCCGGTGATGGTCCAAAATGGTATCAGCGGACGTGGAGCGGTATCCTGACAAAAACCAAGGATAAAAAGCCTACGCCTGATGGTCTATGGGAGAAGTGCAAACGCTGCAAAGAGGTTGCGCCTACCAAAGATTGGATTGTGAACCACTACGTTTGTGGGGCCTGTGGGTACCATGAGCGCGTGGGGTCTATGGAGTATTTTGATATACTGTTCGATGACAACAACTTTACGGAGATCAATGCGAATTTGAGTAGCGGGGATCCACTGAAGTTTCATGATTCAGCACCTTATTCTGATCGTATTGTCGTAGCCCAGCGCAAAACCGGGTTAAAAGATGCGGTGAGAACGGCACATGGCCATATAAACGGACAGCCATTGATGGTTGCCTGCATGGATTTTAATTTCATCGGCGGTTCGATGGGTAGTGTGGTAGGGGAGAAAATCGCCCGAGCCATCGACTATTCATTGGCTACCAGAACCCCGTTCATGATGATTTCAAAATCGGGCGGTGCGCGAATGATGGAAGCGGCGTTTTCACTCATGCAAATGGCCAAAACCAGTGCAAAGTTGGCGTTGTTGGATCGTGCCGGAATTCCCTATATTTCCTTGTTGACCAATCCTACCACTGGGGGTGTTACCGCGTCCTTCGCCATGTTGGGCGATGTGAATATCGCTGAGCCAGAGGCCTTGATCGGATTCGCAGGTCCCCGCGTTATCAGAGAAACTATCGGTCGCGATTTGCCCAAAGGATTCCAAAGTTCTGAATTTTTGGTAGAACACGGATTCTTGGACTTTATCGTGAATCGCAAAGAATTAAAACAGAAAATTTCCACCTTGCTTCAACTGATTTGGAGCCAAAAACAAAACTAAACACTATGAACTACCCAGATAATTTAAAGTACACCAAAGACCATGAATGGGTTATGGTAGAAGGCGACGTAGCCACCATTGGTATCACCGACTTTGCACAAAGTGAATTGGGCGATATCGTTTTTGTTGACATTTCTTCTCAAGGCGATACTTTGGCCGCTCATGAGGTGTTTGGAACAGTTGAAGCTGTGAAGACAGTGAGCGACTTGTACATGCCTGTAAGTGGTGAAGTTTTGGAAGTGAATGGCGATTTGGATTCTGCTCCAGAATCTGTAAACAGTGATCCTTATGGTGCTGGTTGGATGGTTAAAGTGAAAATGACCAACCCTTCAGAGGTTGATGGCTTGATGAGTCACGCCGATTACACCGCCATGGTGGGATAATTCCTTTCATGCAAATGTTGAAATTTTTGAATCAGTACAAGAAAACCATCGGTTTTCTTGTACTGATTTTTATTTTATGCCTGTCGCCCTCGCCCAGTGTGAGTAAAAAGCTCGGTTGGACAATCTCCTTCGGGTTTGATAAATGGGTGCATGCAGGGTTGTATTTTATATTGTTCCTTATCTGGAGCACAGAATCAAAGCATTTCCACCGCTCGGTGGTCTATTTTGTGGTTACAGCAACCATCATCGGTGCAGGAATTGAGTTCTTGCAGCGTATCGCTCCATTTCATCGCTCCGCAGAACTCGCCGATTTCTTTGCCGACATTTCCGGTGTGCTGTTCGGTTATTTTGTGACCGTGCAAAAACGCCTGCGCAAATCCGCCGAATGATCTTCTCGGTGCCTGTTAGTGCGCACCAATTCCCTTTACGTAATCCTCAATAATTCTTATTGGTGCGGCCAACTCAGCGCCATAGAAACCCGAAAAATCGCTCGGTTTCACAGTTGCTAGGTAGTAAGTTAGATAACGGTCAGATAACGGAGCGTAAGACCAGTGCCAGGCCTCCGGTTCGTATCCAACCAACCGGCCGGTTTTTCTTGGGGTGTAAACTTCGAAAAAGCCGTATTTGTTGGCATTGTTGCGCAACCAAGTGATTTCTGCCAGACCTCGGCCTGTTCTGAAATATCCGGGTTCCAAAGAATTGATGTCGATGTCCGTACCCCAATGATGTCGGCTGCTGCCTGGCATACTGCTGTACAACAGTATATGTTTGGCGTTCTCGATGCCTGTGCCAAAACGATTGACATTGTTCACCCATTTACGGTCCCAAATGGCCTTCTGCTCCCAAAAATTGCGTGTGCCTGATATAATTTTTAAATCAATTCCCTTGGGCATCGCTTCCCTGCGCATCAACTGGAAGGCCGTAATCACTTCCTTTTGTAAATACATGGTTTTGCTGCTCATGGCTGCAGGTACTATACCAAAGCGAGGGTCGGTGTTGGCATAAAATTTACCCATCACGAAGGCCTTGGTTATGCCTGAATCGGCAGCGGGTTGTGCATTCGGCGCTGTGTGAACGACAGATTGATAAGCGAATCCACAGGTGAAACACGCCGATAACCCCATAATCCATGCAAAAGTCCTGCGATTCATCGAAGCAAATTAACGACATTTTCAATGGATGACTGTAAATTCGTAAAGATGAGTCTACAGGGGTTTCGCAAAATTTGTTTACTGAGTATAGTTATGGGATTGTTGTACATGCCCATTTTCGCCCAACAATCGGCCATGGAGCACGGCGCAAGTGCGCGCTGGCAATGGGAATTGAAGCGGTTGGCGGATCCGGAAACCGGACAAATTCCTTTGGATATGCGACAGCGGGAGATCAGTTTTGTGGCAACCTTGCCCAAAACCACCGATGTGAATCCTTTGGCACGCACATCCAGTGGCTGGAAACACCGCGGACCGTATTTTATTGGTGGACGAACACGTGCCATCGGCATTGATGTGGCTGATACCCAGCGAATATTGGCTGGTTCTGTATCAGGTGGCATGTGGTTGAGTACCAACGGCGGTAAAAATTGGAATGCAGTACAAAAGACGAATGAACTTCGTTCAGCAACCTGTTTGGTGCAGGATGTAAGGCCCAATCGCCAACAAACCTGGTATATGGGAACGGGTGAGGCCTATGGTCAAAGTGCAGGTGCTCGCGGAGCCTATTATCTGGGCGATGGCCTTTTTGTGTCAAATGATTCAGGTAAAAGTTGGTCGCCCATCGCAAGTACCGCTGCTGGGAATCCGGTGTCTTTCTCTACGGGATGGCAGTTGGTGTGGAACATCGCCCTGGATGCATCGGCCCAAGATACTGTGCAGGAATTGTACGCGGCCTGCTATAACCAAGTTCAACGGAGTTTCAATGGGGGAAAGACATGGACCAACCTCTTGCCCGGTGGGTATTTTACGGATGTGGCGGTGAGTAGCAAAGGGGTGGTTTATGCCACGTCGAGTTCTGAAGGACAAAAGAAGGGGATGTTTCGCGGTGCCAATGACGGGTCGCTGGTGAATATCAATCCCTCATTTTTAGGCGCTACCTACAAACGCATCGTCATAGGCATCGATCCGAATAACGAAAACGTGGTTTATTTCCTGCTCAATACCGACAAATTTGGCAAGTCACTATCGAATTTTAAGGGCGATGTTGAGTGGAATGCCCTCTATCGCTATACCTATTTGGGTGGCGATGGTACGGGTGATTCAGGCGTGTGGGAGGATTTGTCGGCCAATCTGCCCAATGGTTCTGCATTTGATCGATGGAACGTTCAAGGAAGTTACGATATGTTGGTGAAAGTGAGGCCCGGCAATTCCAATCATGTGTTCATCGGTGGTACCAACCTGTATC
>JAHEMG010000054.1 GCA_024643755.1 Flavobacteriales bacterium
AAGTACAACGGGCCATTGCCAGAAGGAAACGATGGTTTGGGCTTGATGTTGTTGGGGGTAACGGGTGAGGACGTGTTGGAGAAAGCGAAATACGAAGAGATCAAAGCGTGGACTTTGAGTCAGGTTCGTGGAACGGTGCAAGCCGATATTTTGAAGGAGGATCAGGCGCAGAATACTTGTATTTTCAGTACGGAGTTTGCGTTGCGGTTGATGGGTGATGTGCAGCATTATTTCATCGCCAATAAGGTGAGGAATTTTTACAGTGTGAGCATCAGCGGATACCACATTGCGGAGGCGGGGGCTAACCCCATCACGCAGTTGGCCTTTACGTTGAGCAACGGCTTTACCTATGTGGAGTATTATTTGAGTCGCGGCATGCACATCGATGATTTTGCGCCGAACTTGAGTTTCTTCTTTAGTAACGGGATTGATCCTGAATACGCGGTGATTGGTAGGGTGGCACGCCGAATTTGGGCGAAGGCGATGAAGTTGAAATACGGTGGCAATGCGCGTTCGCAGATGTTGAAGTATCACATTCAAACGAGCGGACGGAGTTTGCACGCGCAGGAGATTGATTTCAACGATATCAGAACCACTTTGCAAGCGCTCTATGCGATTTATGACAACTGCAATAGCTTACACACGAATGCTTACGACGAGGCCATTACAACGCCCACCGAAGAGAGTGTTCGCCGGGCGATGGCGATTCAGTTGATCATCAACCGGGAGTTGGGATTGGCGAAGAACGAGAACCCCTTGCAAGGCAGCTTTATCATTGAGGAATTAACGGATTTGGTGGAGCAGGCGGTGTTGCTGGAGTTTGATCGGATCACGGAGCGCGGTGGCGTTTTGGGTGCGATGGAAACGATGTATCAGCGCGGTAAGATCCAGGAGGAGAGCTTGTATTACGAGACCTTGAAGCACACGGGTGAGTTCCCGATCATTGGGGTGAATACATTCTTGAGTTCTAAGGGGTCGCCCACGGTGTTGCCGGGAGAGGTGATACGCAGTACCGACGAGGAGAAGCAATTCCAGATCCAAAAAGTGGCCAATCAGCATACGTTCTTTGGCGATCGCAGCGAGGCGTTGCTCGCGCGAATGCAGGAAAAGGCCATTGCGAACGAAAACTTGTTTGCTGAGTTGATGGAGGCCTGTAAGGTTTGTACTTTGGGACAGATCACAGAGGCGTTGTTCTCGGTGGGCGGACAGTATCGCAGGAATATGTAATTGGGAGATGGTTGTTCGGTGAATAGCCATCAGACCACCTATTTTCTTGATTGGACGTGTTTCTTCAATTCAATGAATACAATATTTTATGAGCCCGCTGATTTGAAACCTTTGGAGTTCTGGGGTTGAACTTTCATTGAAGAATCCAATTTTTCACTGATCTAGGCAACTATTTGCTTTAAGTTGCATTATCAGTTTATATGCGCCAAGTGCAACTTCATGAAATCATCGCCTGCCAATCCCAAAATTCGGATGTTGTAGGGGCTGTGTTTCAGCGATTGCATCCGTCTTTGGTGAGTTTGAGCTACCGGTATTTGGGTAATTCTGAAGATGCCCAAGACGTGGTTATGGTGTCGTGGATGAAGGTGCTTGAGCGATTGTCGTCTTTTCAATATCAACACCCTTTGAGCTTCTACGCATGGATCAAGAAAATCTGTGTCAATGAATGCCTCGGCATTTTGCGCTTGCGAAACAATTTCAATTTGCAATCGCTGCAAGATCTTTCTGAAGAGGAAGAGCCGTGGTCTGAGGATTTTTCGGATATCGATGCGAGGGTTTTGTTGCGATGGGTGGCGGATTTGCCCGAGGGCTATCGCACTGTATTCAATTTGTTCGCGGTGGAAGGGTTTTCCCATGCCGAGATTGCCCAGATGCTTGAAATTTCTGAGTCTACCAGTAAATCACAATATCGCAAAGCGAGGCTGCGCTTGTTGAGAGTGCTTCAAAACCAAAATAATCGTTCAAAATCCCATGAGAAATAAGCAAGAATTCGCACATTTGGAGGCGCTTGAGCAGTATCCTGATGGTTTTCAAGACAACGTAAAAACGCAGCGAAAGCTGATACAAAACGCGGTAAATCGGTTACAGGGTGCCCAGGGAATCACCCACGCGCAACGGTATGGATTCTTGGGACTTGTCCTCAATAATAGGGCCGCCGCAATCCTCCTATTGTTGGTGTCGGTAATCGGCGTTTTTTGGACAACCCAACCATCGCGATGGCATCAATCACAGCGCATTTCCGCGAGTGCAACGGTTCAACAAAAGTCATTGAAGCCCGTGGTGCAAAATTGTGTAGTGCAATCGCAAAAGTTGAAAGTTCTGCCGAAGCGTCGCCAACAAAATAGAACCAAGATTGAAAAAGAAATAGCGCAAGAATTACCCGCAACAGAGGAATTTGTGAGGGCCGATTTGGATACTCCAACAACCCAACGAACACTGATAAGCGTATCGGTTGCTGTATCAAAGCAGCCATTGTTTGAGAAAAAGCAGCGGTTCAAACAATTTGAATTTCAGCCGAAGAGGCCGTCGGGACAGGCAAAGAAATCGCCACCGAGCACCGAGTTTTTTGTGTTTCGCGATGGCCATTTTAAAATTGTATCTACCCCCAGTGAGCAGCAATTTATTCAATTTATAAAACCCCAATAAATCATGAAATTAAAACACATATTTCTCGTTGTAGTGACTTGTTTTTTTGCCATTTCGACATCGGCACAAAAGTTTGAATTAGAAACACTGAAAGCCAAGGCCAGTTGGGGGATTGGCGGCGTAGATAGGGTGGTTTTTGAATCACATTCTTTTGACAATATTGTGCGATACGATTCCTTCATTTCCGTGTTGAAACAGTTTTTGTCTGATGCTGAATCTGCGGATATTGTTATTGATTCCTTGTCGTCACCAGTGAAAATTCATTACATAATTTCGCCCAGTGATCGCAGAAAGTTAACCATTGAGAATCCGGAATTTATTGCCTCAGGATTCGATCTCGATGAGGAAGAGAAAAAGTTGAATGATAGTTTGCCTGGCAATGTTGTTTATCTATATGATGATCGATATAAGATGAAATTTTCAGTCTATCTAGAACAGCCCGCCCATGCATACAAAATACAAAAGATGGTTGATCTATGGGATTCAACTTTTCAAACTTTGGAGGCTGATATTGTAGGTGATTTAGATTCTATTCAACCGCTCATTTCTGCTTCAAGTTCCATGTTGAATTTTAATTATCGTGTATTTAAGAAAATAATGAGAAACATTTATCTTCAATCATCCAAGCGCGAATTTTTCACAAAGCCACGAGTATTTCTGTATGCATTGGGTAATAATTGGGTCATTAAAAATAACGACACGCTGTCGGTTATTTCATTGGCCGTAACAACTAGAGATGGGGGTTTATCGGATTTATATTCAACCATGGGGTTTTTGGGTAACAATGTGTGCACGCAAATTGGTAGTCGGATTCCATTGTACGTGAAGCGTAAGCAAGATTTGCCTGTAAATATGTTTTATCTCAATGTGGGAACTACATTCTATTCCACAATGGCTAAAAATGGGTCAGGGATGAATATACATGGTTCCTATGAGGGTTTATTGGGTTACAAGTCGATGAACACTTCGCCTGATTTACGCACGGTAAAGGACTATAGAACTTCGGGGTTTGAATTGGGCGGGTTTCTTTCTGATCGGGACGGGGTACTTTTGCCTCGCGCCGGTCTGGTATTAAAAACCTACAAGCAAATGGGAAATGTGCGATTTACATCGGGTATATACACTGGGAAAGCAATTAGTGGTGAATCGGCCTCGATACAATCGACATTGCTGTTCACCATAGAAGTGTTCGATTTGTTTTGATTGTGTTTAATACTAAATTTTAGTTAATGTTCCTCAAATTAGATATTTTCACCAAGAGAATTTCTAGTATGGTATAAAAAGGAGTCGATGAAGCAATTTTTAACTGGTTTAATTTCACTATTTATCGCGATGGGCGCACAAGCACAAACCTGGGAAACAGGGCTATCTGTCAACGCTAACCATTTGTGGCAATCCCATGAATCGCTTCATTTAGACAGTCGGACAGATGGGTATGGATTGTCTGTCATGGCAAGATATCAGAACCCCAATACAACTTACTTACTGCTCAAAAACAATGAATTGGGGTTAGAATTTAGTCAAGGACAAATAGAAATCCAAGATTGGGGTGGTGTCAGTTCTCGCGGCATTACGACATCGATAAATTATAAATCCAGCTCCCTTACATTGAATAATTATTTTGTCAACTTCGGTTCATTAGAAAAGGGGTTTCAGGTAGCCTTGGGTTTACATTGCAATTATAAAATCTTTACCCTTTCCGAGGGTTTTACGGAAGAGCTTCACTACGCGGGTGACTCGAATTTCTCAGGATATCGGGTTTGGTTCACGGAAAATTCACTTGATGGTAAAAACAATCAGTTAATTCAGCGATTTAACCTGGGCCCAACCTTGGGGATAGCCTTTAAACCATTTGAAGTGAGCAAGTTGAAATTGAGATGCAGATACGATATCAACCTATCGCTCCGTGATGAATTGAAAGAAGGGCATGAATTCAATTATTTGAGACAGCGCTTTACCCTAAGCATGATGTGGAGGAAAGAGGACTGAGATCGCGTAGTATCTTGAGCTGATGAATTTTTCGCCATCGTTTTTGATTACTTTTAATCATGTGGTTTAAATTCAGATGCCTTATTATTGCTTCTATTAAATTTCAGCATTTCAGCATTTACAACCTTTAAACACCCTTGATTTCAGAGCGAACGCAAAATTCAAGTTATCTTTTGTTCATGAATTAATCAATAGAACCAATGACCACAACCACTCTGCTGAAATTGGCTTTTATAGCTATAATGCTACTGTTATTTGGGAATAGCTGCGAAGACAATAATCCACCGAAGCCAAAAGATCCAGTCACTATCGTATATACCATGGGCGAAGTGAAGGATTATATGTTGTTTAAAAAAGGCACTTACTGGGTATATGAAAACGACAGAACCGGCACAATTGACAGTCAGTGGGTTACAGGAAGCAGTTTCGGTCAGTATACGCAAACGGGCAATGAAGATTACAGTAAGCATATTACATTGAAACAAGACTTTTTCATTGTGAACATATCAACCAATTTTGTGGATGGCTTAGGATATAAATGTAGGTATGAAATGTCGAGTTACGGAAATAAGGTAGATGCATTTCCTTATCCGAAAAGGGCGTATCAAGTAGAACGGTCAAGAATAGCCGATTTTTTTGGTGGAACACAAGTGGTATACCACCAACCATATGACGGATGCCCCAAGAAGGATTGTGGTTGGTATTTAGACACAACGTTGACAAATTACACATTGAAGGGATATTCCTATGATACGGTTCGGGTTTTTAAACTTGCCGGTGATGCGAGTTTTCCGGAAGTTAAACCTTTATCTGGCAGTGGTCCCAGTTGGTATTATTTTGCTAAAAACCAAGGACTAATCAAAATCTATCATGAAGGACATTTGCTTTATGATAAAACAAAATACAATGAATCTTGGGATTTGATTCGTAAAAAAATTGTACAATGAAAAGAATAACAATCGTGATGCTAGCCGCTTTTTTAATTTCAGGAATCAAGGCCATTCCCAAGGATTCGGTTATCTATAGTTTGAAAGCGGGTGTGATTTCGCCTTATTGTTTTAAAAAAACGTTTTATAACAAGACAGAACCAAAATACAACGCAATTCACTCATCGCCGTTTAATTCGGGTTTTTCAATTGGTTTGGATGCTTCCCGAAAGAATTTTTCATTTGAATTATCATTTGACCACTCTAGTTTCAGGAGGATTTCCCAATATAAAATCTACGATTCATTTACTGTTTTAAGAGATTTGCCCTACAAATTGACTCAGGTAAGACTTCTTCCAAAATTTAATATAATACATTCAGCAAATTCATCATTAAAAATTGGCTGTGGCTTTACAATGGCTCGTCCATCATCAGCCTATAGTACTAACAATCCTAATCAACGTTATTACCTCTACCTCGGTGATGGTATTTGTTGCAATATTGAATACACACGCAAATTACCAAAAAGACGGTTAGAATTGTTTGCAAGTTTAAATTATGAGAAATTGGATAATGACCCCGCATTGGGACGTTCTCCAACCAAGTATGATTATTCAGAAGATCTCGATTTGCCAATTTATATGGCCAGCCTTGGCCTCAAATACAGAATTGGGCGAAAGTGATCAAATAACCAGCTCCAAGAATACTGTTTGGAGGCTTTGGGTCGAACTGTAACCTTACCCCAAAACAAACGAAGTCATCGCCAAGGAGCCCATCACGCATTGGTCGTTGAAGTATTGCGGGGTTTCGTGGGGGAGTTTTGCACCCAAGGTGTAGAGCAAAGGCAGGTAATGCTCCGGCGTGGGGATCGCCAATTGCCATTCGCGACTGTGTGATGCCGCCTGACTCAAGGCCTGCCAATTGAAATCCGAGATGTACGATTTCATTTCATCGCGCGCCTGAATCGCCCAGTCGTAGCCGTAATCTGGCAAAGCCATTTTGTCCCAAGCCACCATGCCGAGGTTGTGCACGATGTTTCCGCTGCCCACAATCAATACGCCTTTTTGTCGGAGCGATGCCAACTGCTGCGCCAACGCGTGGTGCTGTGCTGGGGTTTTGTAGATGTCGAGCGAGAGTTGCAACACGGGGATGTTCGCCTGGGGGAACATCGCTTTGAGGATGCTCCAACAGCCGTGGTCGAGCCCCCATTGGTTTGATAGTTCAACGGGTTCGGGCTTGAGCAATTCTTGGGTTTCCAAGGCGAGCGAAGGCGAGCCGGGGGCGGGGTACTGTACATCGAACAGGGCCTGGGGAAATCCCCCAAAATCGTGAATGGTTCTGGGTGCGCTCATGGCGGTTACCTGCGTGCCCCGCGTTTCCCAATGCGCACTGATACACAAAATGGCGGTGGGTGTTGGGAGCGATTTGCCCAAGGATCGCCACTTGGCCGAAAATACGTTGTCTTCGATGGCGTTCATCGGACTACCATGTCCCACAAACAACGCCGGCATGGGCTTGCTTTGGTTGGGCTTGTCTAAAAGCTGGGCGATGCTGGGTACTGTCATGTCTTTGATGGCAAAGGGGATGGCGGGCAATAGCGATATGAAATCTTTTCGTTGCACGAAATACTTGTTGTAACAAATATAAGAAATCGCATTGAGATTGTCAACAAATTTGGCATAAATACGGATGTGTGGGTTTGCGGGTACTTGGGTGTGGTTGTAGTTTCGTGAATATGAATACGGAATTGTTTGCGCGGGAGATGGGCATCCGCGATTGGCAGGTGAAAGCGGTGTTGAAGTTGTTGCAAGAGGGGGCTACCCTGCCTTTTATCTCGCGGTATCGCAAAGAGGCCACGGGCAATTTGGACGAGGTGCAGGTGGGTGAAATCAAAGATCGTGCGGAGAAGGCCGAGGCGTTGGAGAAGCGCAGAGAGTTTGTCTTGGCGCAGATTGAAGAATTGGGAAAGCTCACCCCCGAGTTGCGCAAGCAGATTTTGGAGGCGTTGGACATGCAAACCTTGGAGGATTTGTATTTGCCATACAAAGCAAGGCGGAAAACCCGCGCCGATGTGGCCCGCGAAAAGGGGTTGGAGCCCTTGGCGAAGTTGCTGTACGATCAGCGCGATCCCCGGGCGATGCAGAAAGTGCGTGATTTTGTGCGTGATGCGGTGCCGTCGGAAGAAGAGGCCTTGCAAGGTGCCAGGGATATCATCGCCGAGTGGATC
Organism: Flavobacteriales bacterium; assembly: GCA_024643755.1. Lineage (GTDB taxonomy): Bacteria > Bacteroidota > Bacteroidia > NS11-12g > UBA955 > UBA955. The sequence continues at coordinate 7,795 of JAHEMG010000054.1, forward strand.
AATGAAGACGCGCCCTTGAGGAGTAAGTTGAGGCAACTTTTTGAGCAGGATGCGCAGCTGTCTTGTAAAAATGCCCGAGGCAAAAAAGACAACGAGGAAGCCCAGAAGTTTCGGGATTATTTTGATCACCATGAGCCGTTGAAGCGTGCGGCCGGACATCGGTTCTTGGCCATGATGCGCGGGGTGGATTTGGGATTTTTGAAGATGAACATCGCCCCAGACGAAGACCGAGCCACGTATATTTTGAAGCGACACTGTTTGCATGGGTATTCCGATGCCACAGACCAGGTTCGCTTGGCGATGTTCGATGCCTACGATCGTTTGCTGCAGCCGAGTTTGGAGAATGAGATGATCTCGGCGATGAAGGAAAAGGCCGACGAGGAAGCGATTGGGGTGTTTGCAGTGAATGCGAAGCAGTTGTTGTTGGCGCCGCCATTGGGCGAGAAGCGGGTGTTGGCGTTGGATCCGGGCTTTCGAACGGGTTGTAAGGCGGTGGTGTTGAGCGAGTATGGCGATTTGCTGTTGCACGAGGCCAT
>JAHEMG010000059.1 GCA_024643755.1 Flavobacteriales bacterium
TGGATGTGGCCAGTCCGGACGCCGACGAACTAAAAAACAACCTCGAATGGGTTGGCTTCAAGCAGCAATATTTCTCTGCCATTATGGTGGCTGATTCAGGGTTTTCTTCCGATGCAAAAATTGCTTGGAAAGAGACCAAAGAGGCAGGAAAAATCAAAGACCTTCAGGCTGAAGTATACTTGGATTATGAGCGTCAGTCGTTCAAAGAATATGGCTTTAACTATTACTTCGGTCCAAACCAATACTATACCATGCAGGAAGCATCTGTGGGTAAGGCCAATGCCGGCTTGGAACGCATCATTCCATTGGGATGGGGTATTTTTGGTTGGGTGAATCGATATGTTGTGATTCCAGTGTTCCACATGTTGGATGGTGTCATCGGCAGCATGGGTATCATCATCTTGTTGTTGACCATTATTATCAAATCAGCCCTGTTGCCTTTGGTGTACAAGTCATATATCAGTACCGCAAAAATGCGTATCCTGAAGCCAGAGTTGGATGTAATCAAGGAGAAGCACGGTAACGACATGCAGAAAATGCAGCAAGAAAACATGGCCCTTTACCGCAAAGCCGGTGTATCGCCCATGAGTGGTTGTGTGCCTGTTTTGTTGCAAATGCCCATCTTGTTTGCCATGTTCCAGTTCTTCCCCAATGCGTTTGAATTGCGTCAAAAGACCTTCTTGTGGGCCATGGATTTATCACAATACGATGGTCCAAGTTTGGGTTTCAACATCCCATTCTATGGCGATCACGTGAGTTTCTTTACCATCTTAATGACCATTTCTACCCTCATCTATACCCACTTTAACAACCAACTTTCAGGTGTTACCGGTCAGATGAAATACATCGGTTACTTCATGCCCATCATTTTCTTGGGTGTGTTGAACGATTATGCGGCAGGACTTACATGGTATTATTTTGTGAGTAACATGATTACTTTCGGACAGCAGTGGGCGATTCGCAGAACGGTTGATGATACCAAGCTACATGCTCAAATCGCTGAAAATCGCAAGAAACCTGTGACCAAATCCAAGTTCCAACAGCGCATGGAGGAAGCCATGAAGGTGAGTCAACAACGCGCTGCTGCTCAAAAGAAGAAGTAATCCTCTAGCAGCGGGCAGTGTACAAATTGCCTGCCTGTGTGCTTACCATTCCCTTTAGCTCTAAATCCAAGAGTGCCATGGCGATGTTACTGGCCGACCATTGGTTTTGTTGTAACATCTCGTCAGGATTTTGAATGCCTTGTATTAGCCATTGCATCACTTGCTTTTCAATGGGATTTAGATTGTCGAACAGTCGAAGTTGATCCCCATTCTGACTGCCGCTTGCGGAATTTGTTGGATTGGGTGCCCATCCCATCGTTTCAACGATATCGTCAACACAGCGCGCCATGTGTGCCATTTGGTGCCTAATCATGAAGTTGCAACCCTCTGATCCTTTGTCGTTTGGTCGACCCGGAATCGCAAATACATCCCTGTTGTATCCATGGGCGATGCTTGCTGTAATCATCGAGCCCCCTTTTACGCCGCTTTCTACAACCAAAAGGGCATCGCACAAACCTGCCACAATGCGGTTTCTTTTAGGGAAATAGTCGGGATGCATTTTGGTATAGGCCGGAAAATCAGCAATGAGACCACCATGTTGGTCTTGCATTCGCTGGGCGATTTGTCTGTGTTGGGTAGGGTATACATGGTCGAGTCCGTGCGCCATCACACCCCAATTGGGGATTTGGGCATCCAGTGCGGTTTGGTGGGCCACAATGTCGATGCCATAAGCCAAGCCACTCACAATTACGATATTGTATTTGGCCAATTGTTCTATCCATGACTGCGTTAGGGCGATGCCCAGCGGGGTGGGTTTTCGGGTGCCGATGATGCCCAAGATGCGGGGGCTGTTCCAATCTATTTCACCTTTTGAAAACAAGACCAATGGTGCGTTGGCGAGTTCTTTTAATCTGAAAGGGTAGTCGGTGTTTTCTATCGATGTGCCGCGAATGTTGAGTTTTACATGGTTATTCGCAAGCTCATGTGCTGCTTTACAGCGGTTGTCTTTGCTTAACTGCAACTGATGGGCAAGTTTGAGGTTGATTCCAGCCATTCCTTGCCAATCTGATTTGTTGGCTTCAAATACCGCCACGGCACTGCCAAATTGTTGAATTAAATGTTTGCCAACTACAGGACCTATGCCATCGCACAAACCCAATTCCATCATTGCGATGGTCTCGTTAGAGTAACCCAGGGAAATCATACTTCCCCAAAGTTAGTTTACTCGTTCAACTTGAGGACGGCCATGAAGGCACTTTGGGGAATATCGACATTGCCCACTGACTTCATGCGTTTTTTACCAGCTTTTTGTTTTTCCAACAATTTTCGCTTACGGGAGATATCACCACCATAACACTTTGCGGTAACGTCTTTGCGCATGGCAGAAAGGGTTTCGCGAGAAATGATTTTGGCACCTACGGCTGCTTGGATGGCAATTTCGAACTGTTGTCGGGGTATCAAATCGCGCAATTTCTTGCAAATCTTCCGGCCCAAATCCTGGGCATTATCACGGTGAATGATCGCACTTAGCGCATCTACTCCTTTGCCATTTAGCATGATATCCATCTTTACCAGTTTGCTCTCTTTGTATCCCAAAGGAGAATAGTCGAAACTGGCGTATCCTTTTGAAATGGATTTCAAACGATCGTAGAAGTCGAATACGATTTCAGCCAAGGGCATTTCGAAATTCATTTCCACACGGTCGCTGGTGAGATAGATTTGGTTGGTAAGGATGCCTCGTTTGTCCAAGCAAAGGGTCATGATCGGACCAACGTAATCGCTTTTGGTGATCACGCTCGCACGGATATAGGGCTCTTCTACGTAGTCGATTTTTTCAGGCGGCGGCAAATCGGTGGGGTTGTTCACCAATACGGTTTCGCCCTTGGTGGTATAGGCCACGTAACTTACGTTTGGAACGGTGGTGATAACCGTCATGTTGAATTCTCGTTCAAGGCGTTCTTGGATGATTTCCAAGTGTAGCATGCCCAAGAATCCGCAACGGAAGCCAAATCCCAATGCCGCAGAACTTTCTGGTTCAAATACGATACTCGCGTCATTGAGTTGCAATTTGCCCATGGCTTCGCGCAATTCTTCAAAGTCTTCTGTATCTACGGGATAGATACCAGCGAAGACCATCGGTTTTACATCCTCAAATCCTTCAATGGCTTGTGCTGCGGGTTGTACTTTGTCGGTGAGGGTATCTCCAACTTTCACCTCTTTGGCATCTTTGATCCCTGAGATGATATAGCCCACGTCGCCCGCGCAGACTTCGTTGCGCGGACTCAAATCCAACTTCAAAATACCCACTTCATCGGCATAATACTCGCTGCCGCCGTTCATGAATTTTACGTGTTGGCCTTTTTTTATCTTTCCGTCGATAACGCGGTAGTAAGCGATGATGCCTCGGAATGAGTTAAAAACTGAGTCGAAAATCAGGGCTTTCAATGGCGCGTTGATCTCACCTTTCGGTGCAGGAACGCGCGCAACAATGGCTTTTAATATATCGTGAACACCCGCCCCGGTTTTTCCGCTGGCCGCAATGATACTGTCTCTGTCGCAACCAATCAGATCCACGATCTCATCTTTTACCTCCTCAGGCATCGCGCCGGGTAAGTCAATTTTATTCAGGACAGGGATGATTTCTAAATCGTGTTCCAATGCCATGAATAAGTTGCTAATGGTCTGTGCTTCAATGCCTTGCGATGCATCAACAATCAACAACGCACCTTCGCATGCCGCGATACTCCTACTTACCTCGTAACTAAAGTCAACGTGGCCAGGGGTATCAATCAAATTCAAAATGTATTTCTCACCATCCAATTCATAGTTCATCTGAATTGCATGACTCTTGATGGTAATGCCTCGCTCACGCTCAATGTCCATGTCATCCAGCACCTGCGCCTGTAAGTCGCGCTTACTCACCGTGTTGGTATATTCAAGCAGACGGTCGGCTAGTGTGCTTTTGCCGTGGTCGATGTGGGCGATAATACAGAAATTGCGAATGTTTTGCATGAAGCGTTCAAAAAGAACTGCAAATATAACCCTTCGCGGGCAAGGTTTTGTTTGAAATTCTTGGATTTACTCGCGACTCACCACTAACCGTTTCAGGGCTCGGTTTGGTGCGAATTTGCTTATGTCAACGTGTTGAGTTGCTCAACGATGGCGAAGACGGCCGGACAAATTTCGATATTGTGATGGGCCAATGCCAAGTGTGTGTGCATTTTGCGGTGGTTGGTGTGAGGGAATTCCCTACACGCTTTGGGTCTGTCGTCATAAACCGCGCAAGCATTGTCGTCGCCCAAGAATGGACAAGGGGTTTGTTGTAAACAATACAATCCATCGGTATCGAGGGTGAGGTATTGCGTAACAAAATCACCGGGCTTCATTTTGAAGCGGGCCGAAAGCCGTTCGATGTCTTTTTCGAACAACATGGGAGAGGTGGTTTTGCAACAGTTTCCGCACTGCAAGCAATCAATTTTTTTGAAGGCCTGGTTGTGGAGTTTTTCAAATTGCTCATCGAGGTCGCGCGGTGGTTTTTGCTTCAGTTTTTTGAGGGTGGCGCGCATGGCTTTCCCTTGTTGAAACACTTTTTTTCTCAATTCCAACACCGCAGGAATTTCCATGGGTTTAACGATGGCAGACTTGGGGTGTTTAAACGGGTTGGTCATGGAGTTTGGTATTAAACATCGTATCGCTTCAGCAATTTGAGCATGACTTCCATGTCTTTTGCGTAGGGTGCTTCAAAGGATAGGGGTGAACCGTCCAAGTCATTCAAGCTGAGATTTCTGGCATGCAATGCGAAACGCGGTATCAGCGGGGAATCGGTGCCGTGCAATTTCCGCTTTACCCATGACAGCATGGGGATGTCGCTTCCGTAAAGGGTGTCTGCAGCGATACAAGCATTTTGTGATTGCAGGTGCACACGGATTTGGTGTAATCGGCCGGTTTTGGGTTCGCATTCCATCAGGGTGAAATGACGAAATACCTGCAGCGATTTAAACCGGGTTTGGGCCGGCTTTCCATTTTTGCGGTCGATTTTGATTTTTCCAACTTGTTCGGCCAAGATGGGCAAGTCGATCCACAAATCTTGAAAGTGCAACTGTCCGTTCACCACCGCATGGTAAATTTTGGTCACTTTGCGATGTTCAAATTGCATAGAGAAGTGTCTGTACGCTTCTGGGTTTTTGGCAATCAACAATACGCCGGAGGTTTCTCTGTCGATGCGATGACAAAGTATTGCGTCTGGCCATTGGTTTTTGGCCCATTCTTGCACAGAGATGGCTGTGAATTTTCCGCGTTCGGGCAGTGAGGGGACGTAAGGGGGTTTGTTAATCGCCACCCAATTGTCGGTTTCTTGTATGATTTGAATTTTTCCAATGTGGGGCCCGCGCTTGCGCGGGTCCTCTATGGGTTCATCATCATCGATGATTTCAATGTCGTCTAAATTGATCATGCTCAGTGTCTACAATAAAACTGAATTAGTTTGATTTTAGGCTGAGGCGGATGCGCGACATTACATTTTTGGTTTGTTGGGGAAAATCGCCCTCCATCATCCAATTGTAATAGCCGGGTTCGTTGAGTAAAACATCCTTTACGGTTCGACCCTTGTGTTTGCCAAAGTTGAAAATAACATCGCCTTTATCGTTGAAAACAAGTCGTCCTGCCAAATCCGCCAACAAATCCTGTCCGGTTAGTTTGTGCAATCCATCAATGTCCTCTGGCAAATCGGTGTATTTCTGCATTTGGGCACGGATTATCTCCCAGGTAGCCACGGTATCTGCTTCGGCGCTGTGAGCGTTTTCAAGGTCTCTGCTACAGTAAAACTTATACGCGGCACTCAATGTGCGGGGTTCTTTCATGTGGTAAATGCGCTGTGCGTCAATGAATTTGCAGCTGCGGACATCAAATTCAATGCCGGCACGGAAGAATTCTTCTACCAACATTGGGAAATCGAATTTGTTGGAGTTGAATCCGCCAAAATCACAATCTTGCAGATAGGTATACAACTCTTTGGCCATCTCTTTGAATGAGGGTTTGTCGGCCACATCTGCATTAGAAATGCCGTGTACTGCTGTTGCCCCTGCTGGAATAGGGATACCTGGATTGATGCGATAAGTGCGAATTTCTTCTCGCATATCAGGGAATACCTTCAGCAAACAAATCTCAACGATGCGGTCATGGGTGACGCTCACACCGGTGGTTTCCAAATCAAATACGACCAAAGGCCTGCGCAAATTCAACATAGCATTCAAAATTCGGTGCGATGGGGTGGCTTTCCAAATTTGCCCTTCCAATTAAACGGATAAATATCAACATCGGGTATCTTTGTAGTATGCGATTCGACATTATTTCCGCGGTTCCAGGTTTGTTAGAGGGTTTGTTGGGGTATAGTATTCCAAAGCGGGGGTGCGACAAAGGCTTGGCGGAAATTCACCTGCACAATTTGCATGATTACGGATTGGGCAAGTACAAGCAGATTGATGATACGCCATTTGGCGGCGGGGCAGGGATGGTGCTGATGCCGGAGCCGTTGAGCATCGTTATCGAAAAGTTGAAATCGGAAAGAAAGTATGACCACATCATCTATCTCACCCCCGATGGCTTGCCGCTAAAGCAAGGATTGGCGAATCAGTTGAGTTTGGGAGAGAATTTGATGTTGATTTGTGGACACTATAAAGGCATTGATCACCGGGTGCGCGATTTGTATGTGACTTTGGAAATTTCACTGGGCGATTTTGTGCTCAGTGGGGGAGAAATTGCAGCAGCAGCAGTGGTGGATTCTGTAATTCGGTTGTTGCCCGGCGTGTTGGGCGATGAAGAAAGCGCGCTGAGCGATTCTTTTCAGGACGATCTGTTGGCGCCGCCATTGTATACCCGTCCGGAAGTATTCCAAGGACTTCGCGTTCCTGATGTGCTTACCACAGGGAATCATCCCAAAATAGCGCAATGGAAACATGAGCAAGCTCTAGAGCGTACAATGCGGTTGCGTCCAGATTTGCTGGGCGATGAAGAAGCTTAATTCAAGTTTAATTCGAACAAGTCGGTGCCGGGCTTGTTCAGGTCGACCAACCCTTGGGGGAGCGACATATAAATGTGCTGATTTTTTTCGTCGATCCGCGTAATCCATGCTTCCACCAATGGGATGAGCACAGGATTATTTTCATCGGTTCCAATAACGGTAAACATCATACCCTGGGGCAGCGTTTCTACTTGGGTGATGCTTCCTTGGAAACCGGAGGTTTCGTCGGTGATTTTGAATCCAACGAGGGCGTTGTCTTTGGGGATGACCGACATTTTTTTGCTGCTTGGGATGCCAAAGGATAGTCCGATAAGGGCTTTGGCTTTTTCTTCGGTGTCGATGCCTTTGAGTTTGATAAGCTCTTGGGACTTATTGACATCTGTAATACAAAAGGGAACCCCTTTTCCGTCAATGATGACAAATAGGTAGTTCCCTTTGGAAATGACTTTGTTTGATGTGGCGAAGCACTCGATGGATAATCGCCCGTCGAATCCATGTTTGGCGTGTATTTTCCCTACCAAGGTGAGCGGTGGAGGTAGTACACTCATGGTCGGTGATTATTCAGCAGCAGGAGCTTCGTCAGCAGCAGGAGCTTCTTCGGTAGCAGCATCTTCAGCAGCAACTTCTTCGGTAGCGCCTTCTTCAGTAGCTACTTCTTCAGTTTCTTCTACAGGATTTGCAGCTGCTTCAGCTTCAGCAATTTTCGCTGCGATTTTGGCTTCAGTAGCGGCACGACGTTTAGCTTCTTGAGCCAAACCTTCTGCTTTTACTTTCTGAGCTGCAGAGGCCAAGTTTGATTTCTTAGCGTCTACACGAGCTGCTTTTTCTTCCAACCAAGTGGCGAAGCGCTTGTCAGCCTCTTCTTGGGTGATTGCACCTTTGTTAACACCTACCTGCAAGTGTTTCTTCATAGAAGCACCTTTGTAGCTTAAAATAGCCGCTGCAGTGTCTGTTGGTTGAGCGCCATCGATCAGCCACTGGGCTGCGCGATCTACGTTCAATACGATTGTAGCTGGATTGGTGATAGGGTTGTAGCTACCGAGTTTCTCGATAAATTTACCATCCCTTGGTGAACGCGAATCCGCTACCACAATGTGAAAGAAAGCCCGTTTCTTTCTGCCGTGTCTTTGCAATCTAATTTTGGTTGCCATGTCTTTATTGTGTGTTTTTTTATAATCCGTCTGTTAAAACGGGGGTGCAAATATA
>JAHEMG010000066.1 GCA_024643755.1 Flavobacteriales bacterium
TGAGCCAATGGCACCACCTGCGATCAACCCCATCAAATTACCCAATTGCATAATGCAAATGTACATGTTCGTTGTAATTTTGTGTTTATGAAGGCCACAATTGAAAAGATTGAAAACCTATCGCCAAGGGTTAAGCGGTTTGTGTTGTCGTTGGAGCGAATGGTGGTTTTTGAGTCTGGACAATTTGTTGTGTTAACCGCGACTGTTGATGGAGTGGAATTGCAAAGAAGCTATTCTATCGCATCAATAGAGTCAGGAAGTCCTGTTTCGCACTTAGAGTTGTGTATATCGCTCAATAATTTGGGCAAGGTAACGCCATGGTTGTTTCAGCAGTGCGAAGGGGCGATGTTAGACATTTCAGAGCCACAAGGTGGGTTTGTGTTGAGGCCGACGACTGCCGAGGTAGATGTAGTCTTTGTATGTACCGGCACAGGGGTGGCTCCATTCCGGTCGATGATTCAATCTTGTTTGACTTTGAATCCTAATCGAAAGGTACACTTGGTCTTTGGGAATCGCACAGAAGCTGACGTCCTTTACCACGAACAGTGGCAGGAACTGGCTAAGACAACAACGCAATTTTTTTATCACCCAGTGATCAGTAGGCCCGATGCCAATCTCGACCCATCGTTCTTTAAACATGGGTATGTGCATGAAGTGTATAAACCACTGATTCAAGAAAATCCCAATACACATGTATATGTATGTGGTTGGGAGGTAATGTGTACGGAGGCACGACAGCAGTTGAAAGGGATGGGGTTGACGCGCCGACAGTATTTTTTTGAGCAATACGACGGTTAAAGGGTTGATTTACGGCAAATAATTTTTTTGCTTTCGAATTTTAACTTATTATTGCGTAATAGTTAGGCGTTGCGATTCAGCAAGCCTTTGAATTTTCTCTACTTTCTTGCACAAAATTTTTTTGAATACGAATATTTTTTATGGCCGATAAACCGGATTTCTCTAAAATGAGCGTGGGTGATTTGCGTACCCTTGCTGATAACCTTCAAATCGACAACACCGCTAAGTTGAAAAAAGGCGAACTCATTGCCGCAATTGAAATGAAAGCGGCAACTGCTACAACCAAGGATGCTGATACAGTTCAACCTGCGGTGAAGGAAACGCCTGCCGGAGAGGAGTCGTCTGCTGACGGCAACGATCGCAGAAATCGCAGGCCCAGAAAAACCAAGGCAGAGGAAGCAGAGGAGGCCAAACAAGAAGCGGCTACTACTGAAACAGGCGCGGTTACAGCCCCAACTACGGGACAACCACAGCCTTTTCAGCGTCATCGTGAGGCTGGAGAGGGCGCGGAGTTGAGAAACAACCGTCAACCCATTGAAGGCAGAAATCCAAGGAATCAGCGAGAGGGTCGTGAAAATCGCGAAAGCCGCGAACCCCGCGAAAATCAGCCCCGCGAGCAACGCGAGAATCAGCCTCGTGAACCGCGCGAGCAACGCGAACCCCGCATGCAGCGCGAACCCCGCGAAGGTGGAGAAGTTCGTGAGCCACGCGAGCAACGCGAACCGAGAAATGGTCGCGAACCCAGAGAGAACCGCGAACCGCGTGAAAATCGCGAACCCCGTGATAATCAGCCGCGTGAGCAACGTGAGCCCCGTGAAAATCGCGAAGTGACAGAGGGAAAAGAAACAGCACCCGTTCAAAAAGCGGAACCTGTGTTGTCTCCAGAAGAGAAAAAACGTCGCGAAGCCCTAGCCCTTTTCACAGAAATGGAAGGGGTAGTTACTACCCAAGGTGTGCTAGAAACAGTGCCCGATGGCTATGGTTTCTTGCGCTCTCCCGACTATAATTATGTAGCATCGCCCGATGATGTGTATATCCCAGGTTTCATGATCAAACAAAATGGTCTGAAAACAGGTGATACTGTGCGCGGAAGTATCCGTCCGCCCAAAGAAAACGAGAAGTATTTCTGCTTGGTGAAAATTGAAAGTGTGAATGGCAGAACCCCAGAGGAAGTGCGCGATCGCGTGGCCTTTGAGCACCTGACTCCGCTTTTCCCTGATGAAAAATTGAACCTTTGCGATAGCGCGAGCAACTATCCCAACCGCATCATCGATTTGATATCGCCCATCGGTAAAGGACAGCGTGGTTTGATCGTGGCGCAGCCCAAAACCGGTAAAACTTGGTTGTTGAAAGGCATCGCCAACGCCATCGCCAAGAATCATCCGGAAGTGTATATGATTATTTTGCTGATCGATGAACGTCCGGAAGAAGTAACCGACATGGCCCGCAGTGTGCGTGCTGAGGTTGTTGCCTCTACGTTTGACGAGCCAGCCGACAAGCACGTTAAATTGACCAATATGGTGTTGGAAAAAGCCAAGCGCTTGGTAGAATGTGGGCATGATGTAGTGATTCTGCTCGATTCAATTACCCGTTTGGCACGAGCATTTAACACGGTTCAGCCCGCCTCTGGAAAGATTTTATCGGGGGGTGTAGATGCCAATGCACTGCACAAGCCCAAGCGATTCTTCGGTGCTGCCCGTAACATTGAAGGCGGCGGTTCGTTGACCATCATTGCCACGGCATTGACTGATACTGGTTCGAAAATGGATGAAGTGATCTTCGAGGAATTCAAAGGAACCGGTAACATGGAATTGCAGTTGGATCGCAAATTGTCGAACAAACGCATTTTCCCTGCCATCGATATTTTGAGTTCAAGCACGCGTCGCGATGATTTGTTGGTGGATAAAGTGACCAACCAACGGATGTGGGTGTTGAGAAATCACCTGGCCGACATGAACCCAGAAGAGGCCATGAATACCTTCTTGAAGTACATGCAAAACACCAAAGACAACAACGAGTTTTTGGTTAGCATGAATCGATAATTCGCCGCAAACCCGCATTTTTCGCTGTCTTTGTGTTCTGCAGCGCCCGCTGTGGTGGTGTAAAAGTTCAAAGAATTAGGGCTTGACTACTTGCCATGTGTTAGGGTAGTTGAACTTTTTGTGTTTGTAAATGTTGATTAAGTAGTTGAATCATAGCGTTTTGTTGGTTATGTTTGGGTTGGTTTTATGCGGGTGTCCTGAAATTGGAAACATGTAGAAAAAAATGTGTAAAACCCATGCACAACCAAGGGAATTCTGTTGTTTTTTTGGATAAATAATTAGAGAGATGGACAAGCCAAAAGTTGTCATTGAGTACAGTAAGTTGTCAGCAGAACTATTGGATCTGTTTGATGAGACGTATCCCACCGGAGTAACGGGTAAAACGGTGCGCTATCCCAACTCAAAAGGGGAAATCGTAACCGCAGTGCGTTTGGAGACAGATGAGATTAGTTATCTGGTAAAGTTGAGCACCCGCGCCAAAGAAATCCTTACAGAAGAGGATTTGGATGCGTTGATTCGCACATCCACCAAGTCGAAAGACGTTGACGAAGAAGAGGAAGCCGAGGAAGAGGAGGAAGAAGAAGAAGATCCTCGCAAATCGTCGATGGAAGACGAAGATTAATTCAATTTCCCATGCTGGTCTCTGAAATTACGCACAACATCAAAGTTTCTGTGGAGTGCGTGTTCAGTAGTCCACACAGCCAGCCGCTGCAAAACCAATTCGTGTTTTTTTACCACATCAGCATCGAGAACTTAGGTGAGTTTTCTATGCAGTTGTTGCGAAGGAAATGGATCATTGTGGATGCGCATGGTTCGGAGCGACAGGTAGAAGGGGAGGGAGTAGTAGGGGTTCAGCCCAGTATTCCGCCGCAAGAACAACATGAATATTCAAGTTCTTGCCTGTTGAGTACCCCATTTGGGGTGATGCGCGGAACCTACACATTTGAGCGTTTGGTCGATGGTGCTTTGTTTGAAGTGACCGTACCCGCGTTCAAACTGGAAGTTCCGTATCTCTTAAGCTAGTCTTGGGAATCCCCTGGCTTAGTTAGTATCTTTGGTACATGAAATTACAGGTAGTTGTAACCGGTGCTAGCAGAGGAATTGGGTTTGCTGTGGCGCATCGCTTTGCCAAAGAAGGACATCATTTGGCCATCGTAGCGCGCAATGCGAAAGATTTGGCCAGCGCCCAACAACGATTGTCTGAAGCAGGTGCAGCGTCGGTTCATACCGTAGTGGCTGATTTGTCGCTACAATCAGATCGCAACCAAGCCATCGACCAAATAAAATCACTGTTTCCCCAAATCCATGTGTTGGTGAACAATGCAGGCTTGTTTTTGGGTGGGACGATGATGGGGGAGCCAGACGGACAGTTTGCGCATTTGTTGAATACCAATGTGGTTTCGGCTTACGAAATGACCCGCGGTTTGTGGGCAAGCATGCAGCAAGTGCCCCGCGCACACGTGTTTAATATGTGTAGCATCGCCAGTATTACTGCTTATGCGGCCGGTGGGAGTTATTCCGTAGCCAAATTCGCGTTGATGGGATTCTCCAAATCGCTGCGTCTTGAGGGTATGCCAGTAGGAATTCGTGTGAGTGCAGTTATGCCTGGTGCTACCTTGACAGATAGTTGGGCGGGTGTGGATTTACCCAAAGATCGCTTCATGGATCCGAGCGATGTGGCCGAAGCCATTTATGCCGCTTTTACCATCAATGAGCACACTGTGATGGAAGAAGTATTGCTTAGGCCTTTGTTGGGCGATATCTAAGTGGCTGGCTGTTTTTGACGAATTGACATTTTATTGTCATGGTCGATTTGCCTAGGCGATATGTGCCTTTTTTCTTATATTTGCGTTAATAGATTTAACTAAGATGAAAAAATCATTACTTTCATTGGTAGCATTGTTGGGATTGACCTCAGCAGCTATCGCTCAAACGCCTTCTTTTGATGTGCCAAAAGAGCAAAAGAACATTAAAACTAACGGAACAAGCTATGTGTTGAAAAACAAGAGCTTGGTACCTAGTCGTCGTGCCGAAAGCTATAGCAACTGGTACAACTTTGTGGGTGCTTATGAGGAAAATGAATTGTTGGGACAGACTTTGAGTGGGTTTGTAAACTTCATTCAGCCAGATACCAACTTGTGCATGGTATACAGTGATGGTGCCAAGTCGAAATTGGGCTTCCACATCGTAGGTACTACTTTCGATCCAAAGGATTCTTCTTTCTTGAACAAGGCAGAAGTGTTAACTCGCTACAATCCATACACTGTGGATTCATTGGCTTTCACTCAGTTCTATATCCGTCAGGTTGATAAAGTGAACATCGGTGGTAACATGGTTGACGTTGTTGATACTGTTTATATCCAGTATTTCAACATCACCGGTATCAAGCCAGGTGGTTATACTTTAACTGCAAATCCTGGTGTGACTTATCGTTACGCTACACCTGCAACCGACAAATTGTCTTACACTTCTTTGTTGAACAGCGGCGCGGTGAAAACCGACACCTTGTTGTTGACCAAAGAATGGGCTGATAGCTTAATTTTGGAGAACGGAACGCCTAAGTCTTTCATCGGTCGTACTTTTGTTTCTACGCCTAACGTAACTACCAAGTCAACCAACGGTTCTGATGGAACTACCACTTTGTTTGCTTACAGCGTTTTGTACCGTCCTATGATCAAAGCGGCTTTGGGTGATACTGGTTTGGCTTACAACGGTTCTACCGTATTCAAAAAATACAACATGTACGGTGTGCGTTTGGGTTCTTTGGATGGCCATGATCAGTTGATCACTTCAAGCAACAAAATCAACAACATGTTTGTAACCAACTTCCAAGTGCGTTATGGCCAAACATTGTTCGGTTTCTTGAAGTCTTACTTGCCTGGTACTGTATTCGGAAGCACTATTTTCTTCCCTAGCTTCGTTCACCTTACTACGCCTAACTTGTCTACCAAAAACGTAGCAACTGGCTTGTCTGGTGTTCAGGTTTATCCTAACCCTGTTGCAAGTAATGCAACTGCTGATGTGGTTTTCGACTTGACAGCTCCTGCTACTGTGAAAGCAGTGGTTACTGACTTGAACGGTCGTGTGGTAAGCACTTCAACTGCAGTTAACTGCATCGCTGGTCAGAATGCTATCTCTGTAAGCACTCAAGGTTTGTCTAAAGGTATCTACATGGTTACCGTTGAGAGCAACATGGGTCGCATGAGCAGCAAATTGACTGTGAACTAATTCCAACAACAATCATATTGAAAGAGCCGGGCTTGCCCGGCTCTTTTTTTTGTCCCACATCAACATTAGCACGAGATTTGCTATGTGATGCACATGAAACGTACATTTCAGGTGGTTTGTTTTGCATTTTTAGGGATGGTTTTTCAATCCGCAAAAGCGCAATCGTTCTCAGGATTACAAAATAGCAACTTCGCCGGTGTGCACAGTGTATATAGCAATCCGGCCTTGTTGACTTCGATGGCTTATAAGCGACACGCCAACATAACCTCCATGGGGTTTGATGTGAATACCAATTTGGTATCGCTCACCGCGCCATTTACCCTTTGGCAAGCCATCACGGGAAATGTGCCAGCGGCCTACCTCAACAACAAAGGAAAAGTACAGTGGAGTAATGATTACCTGCAAAGCTATCCCGTAGGAACCCAGGGATGGGCGCAAATGGGGGTAGAATGGCGCGGACCTGCCTACGCAAAGCGCATCGGTCAACGCACGGTTTGGGCTACCCACGTGAGAACCCGGGCCAATGTGTCCATGAAAAACGTATCTGATGCCACCTTGGCCTATGCCAGAGAGTTTCTCGATAGTGGGTTTAAGCAGGCGGGGGGACTTCAATTGTTACAGACCGCTACAAGTCCGCTATCGCTACAAGCCAATGCCTATCAAGAAATTGGGGCTTCTTTGGCCTATGCTATCGTTGATGCGAAAAAGTTGAAGGTTTCCGCGGGTGTTACTGCAAAATATTTGATGGGGTTGGGACATGCATCGGTACTGTCTGAAGGAATGCAGTTGCAGGCCTATGGCCGTGATTCTATCGTTATCAATCACAGTATGTTCGATATTGCCTATTCTGATTCCAAATTGTTTCAGCGGTTGATGCAGGGGGTGATAACAGGTGGTTTGCCATCGCTGAGTGAAATAATGGGCAATGGCTTTGGGATGGATTTGGGCGTATCTGTTGAAGGTGGCAAAGGGGGTTCGGTGGTGCAGTTCAAAGAGCGATGGTTGGGCGATCCAACCGTGAGAAACTACCAATGGCGGTTGGCGGCGTCTTTGATGGATTGGGGACATGTGAGCTACAAGAATCGACTCAATACCTTCCATATGAGCAATGCGAATCCTGTAACCTTGAAGATGGACTCGGCCTTGATGAGTGCTTTTGCCCAAGGGAGCACGGAAGGGTTTGCCTATTTGGAGCAGTTTGCCCGAGACAATATGAACTATAGCCAGGGCGCCAGAACACAGCGGATTGCCATGCCTACCCAATTGCTATTGCAAGGTGATTTTCGTTTGATGAGTCGCGTTTATGCCTCTTTCGTTTGGCAACAATCGCTGGTATCTGCCCAAACGATGGGATTTCGACAACCATCATCGCTGTTGGTGACACCCAGGATTGAAATGAAATGGTTGGAGGTGGCAATGCCGGTGGGGTTGACCCAAGATTATCGCAAAGGAAACATCGGCGCTTACGTTCGCGTAGGTCCGCTGTTTGTGGGTTCAGACAATTTCGTCTCCAATTTGATGCTCAACAACATCAAAGGGGTGAATATGTATTTGGGTTTGAGTACTTCGATTGGGAAGTTCAAAAAGCACTAAGTTAAGCAGACGCCGTTTCCACGCGGGTGATTTTCGCCCCAAGTGCATTCAGACGCTCTTCTATGCGCTCATAACCCCGGTCGATTTGTTCGATGTTCTTGATGATGCTTTTGCCTTTGGCACTCATGGCCGCAATAAGCAAAGCAACCCCAGCACGAATATCGGGAGAACTCATGGTGATGCCCTTCAATTGGGTACGTCGGTCTAAACCAATGACGGTGGCGCGGTGAGGATCGCACAAAATGATTTGCGCCCCCATGTCGATTAGGTTATCGACAAAGAACAAGCGACTCTCAAACATTTTTTGATGAATCAATACAGTGCCTCTTGCTTGGGTAGCAGTGACCAATGCAATCGAAATCAAATCGGGGGTAAAGCCGGGCCAGATTTGGTCTGACACGGTTAAGATAGATCCGTCAATGAATGTATCGATTTCGTAATGGTCCATGGCCGGGATGAAAATATCATCGCCACGGATTTCCAATTTTACGCCCAATCGCTGGAACATTTTTGGGAT
>JAHEMG010000007.1 GCA_024643755.1 Flavobacteriales bacterium
GTAGCGAAGGGGGGAATTGAACCCCCGACCTCAGGGTTATGAATCCTGCGCTCTAACCACCTGAGCTACCTCGCCGTTGAGGGGTGCAAAAATAATGATTCCTTTGGACTTTTGCAAAGTGGACGAAAAATTCCTTTTCCGGAGTGCGGTTGGTGAAATCTTAATTGTTCAACACCGATTCTACGTGCGACATCACCACTGCGGGTGTCAATGTTTCCATACAGCTGCTACCGTCTACGCAACTGCCTCTGTAGAAGCATTTGCATTCTTTGGGTGGCTGAACGATCGCGCCTTTGTTGAACAAGTCGAACTCATGGGGATTGAAAATGTTGTTCATCAAAACAATCTTCTTGCCTAATCCCAGTGTCAAGTGCATGCCCATCGTTACTTGGGTAACCACCAAATCGCACTGATCAATCAAATTGATAAATTGCTGCAGCGGGTAATTGCCCAAATAGCAAGCATCGCTTCCTGCTTGAATGGCCAAGTTGCGGTCGTGTTCCTGTGATCCGCCCAACAATAGCGGCGTGTAACCTGCATCTTGGATCATTTTTGCCAGCGTAATCCAATGTTCGATGCTCCACAAACGGGTGGTCCAGCGGTCGCCACAACCGGTATTCAGACCAATAATGGGCTTGCTGCGATCCAAATTCCATTCAAATCCTTTGTCGGCATGATTGTCTAGCAAATAGGGTTCGCCCTCGTATTTCAGTCCGCAGATTTCAAAAATCTCGGTGCAATAATTTTTTGTATTCGCTTTGCTGATGTCATCGAAAAGGCCAGTGTCGAATTTGTGCTGGGCCAATTCGTTCACCGGTTGGGTCGCCCCATCTTTCAAAATGAAACCATACTTTTCCTTGGCGCTCACCATCTTCAAAAGGGCCGATGCCTCTTTTTCTTTGTCGAGGTTGATGGCAATATCCCACTCAGTGTTGGATACATAAAGACTGGCTTCGATGCCCAATTTATATACTTCATGGATTTCTCCTTTTGGCAAAATGTCAGGAAAAAGGGTGATCCAAGTAAATTTGGCATGGGGATACAGCTTTTTATATCGAGTAATCAGGGGTGTTGTTCGAATTACATCGCCCATGGCGCCCAACTTGATGATCAAAATGCGCTTCTCAATGGGGGCGTAGGCAGTACAGTTTTCGCAGTGAAAGCCTTGTTCTTTGTGGGGTTTGCAAGGAATGTGGCCTAAGAAGTGAAGACAGTCTGCATTGAATTTCATGGGGCGAAAATAGTTTTTTCATCGCAAACACTTGTCATTGCAACCATTTGGGCACAAAAGTTGTCTAAATTTGAAAGAGAATTTGTTTGTGAAACGTCTGCTTCGTTGGTTTTTTATCCTAGCCTTTTTGAGTTGCTATCCAGCGCTTGAAGCAACGCATTTGGTCGGTGGGTTTTTGACCTACAAACGACTGGGCTCCAATGCCACAAGCACTCAGTACAGAGTCACCATCTATGCTTACCGCGATTGCAGTCCTTCAGACGGTGGAATTCAATTCGAAAAGAAAGTGGGTTTGTGTATCTACAACGACAACAAATCCTTGTCTTCCACAGCCGAAGCGAGTTTGATTTCCGAAAAATCGGTGGATCCGGTGGGGAATACCTCCTGTCCGGAAGTCGCCAAAGCCTGCCTAAAGCAAGGGGTGTATGAGGTGAATATCACCCTCCCAAACTCCACCAGCGGTTATCACCTAAAATGGGAGCGCTGTTGCAGGAATACCCAAAACAATTTGATTGACAATACGGGCACGCCGTTTCAGGGACAGACCTACTACGGGTATATCCCTCCGTCGGCCATCGCCAATAGTTCGCCATCATTCTTGGATTTGCCGGTTCCTTTTATCTGTGCGGGAGATACCACCACCATCCGAAACCGGGTGTTAGACATCGATGGGGATTCTTTGTCGTACAAGTTGGTGACGCCTTGGCAAGGTGGACAGGCGAGTTGGGTGGATGTATTGAATTGTTCAGACCCAATGACGGCCTTTCAAAACGTTCAGTACGTTGCCGGATATTCAGCTGCCAATCCCTTTGGGTCGGGTGGTTACGTTGCGGTAGATGCCTATAACGGACTTACCACCTACATGTCTCCATCGCCCGGGCGATATGCCGTGGCCATCGAAGTTACAGAGTGGCGCAATGGTATCGCCATTTCATGGGTTCGCTTGGATTTGCAGATTTTGGTGATTAATTGCAACAAGAACAACCGTCCCACATTGGCTTTTGAATCGCCCAGTCCTTGGTATGTAGAGGCGGGAGAGACGATCTGTAAGAAGGTGACGGGACAGGATTTGAAGGATACGCAGGACATAGTTACCCTAAAGGCCTATGGCGATATTTTGACCGGGACAAACGGTTACAAAGGCACCAAAGCCACATTCTCGCAAAACAATAGCGCAAGAAAATCGGTGACATCTACGTTTTGTTGGACGCCCGATTGCAACATCAATACCGTTACGCCTTTTCGCGTCACTTTTGAAGCGTACGACAATGCTTGTCCCTCGAAGTTTGTCAACCAAAACGTACTCATTTATGTGAAGCCGTTTTTGCCCGTGGAGACAGTGAAAGGAAAAGTGAATTTGTGTCAAAATACGTTGGCCGAGCAATACGAAATCAACAAGTATGATGCATCGCGCATTTACACTTGGACGGTGAGCGGAGGAACAATCAACGGAAAAGACACCGGTAGATATGTAAAAATAGACTGGGGAAATACCGCCATTGGAAAGATTACGGTTTCGGTGAAGAACAAGTTTGGATGCACGGCGGATATCATATTGCAGGTGAATTTGGTGTCGGCACCGGCGCGACCAAAAATCTCTGGGGTGGATACCGTTTGTTTGAATCAAACCTCCACCTTTACCACGCCTAAGACGCAAACTTCATATAAGTTCACTGTTTTTGGCGGTACGTTGTTGTCGTCGACGCAGGTGGGCAGCAACATGGAGGCCAAGGTGCTTTGGACTGCTGCGGGGAAAGGATTGGTAACGGTTGTTGCCACGAACAGCGTGGGTTGTAACAGTGTGCCGGATACGTTTTCTGTATTTGTGAGTTCGCCCGTGGGAAGTGGGGTACTTGGTCCAGTTAGCGTTTGTCCGAACAACAAGGGCATTATCTATACGTTGGATAAAAAATTGTGGAAGTCGACCTATACGTGGACTGCATCGGGTGCAACCAATTCAAAAGTCATTGCTGATACCATGTTTAGTGTGGATTGGGGTGGATTGGGTACGGGTGCTGTTCAGGTGGTTGTGACAGATCGGTTTGGGTGCAGGGATACCGCGCGATTGTCGGTGAAGAAGAACCATGCATTGGCGGGGCAGGCGCCACAAGGTCCGGTTAGTTTGTGTGAGTTGGCTATGGGGGTAGGGTATAAAGTGAGTGGGGTACGCGGAGAGACTTATGCCTGGAGTGCCGCTGGTGGAACGATTGCGGGTTTGCCAACGGGCTTAAATGCTTCGGTGAATTGGGGTGTGGCTGGTGCTGGATGGGTGGGTGTGATCGCCACGGCCTATGATTCGGTGAGCAAATTGCCCTGTTTGTCTCCGTTGATGAAGCTGCCCGTGGTGCTCAATGGTGCGCCCGCTTTATCGGCGTTAAACAATGTAACTTATTGCCAGTCTAAATCGCCATTGGGTTATTGGACGTCAAAGTTGGCGGGCGTAAAAAAATACGAATATGACTTTTCAGGGCTTAAGGTAACGCCCACAATTTCTGCGGATTCATCGCAGTGGACATTGACTTTTGACCGCGATACTTTTGGGGTGTTTCCGATAAAAATCAGAGCCATAGCGGCTACGGGTTGTCCCGGACCTTGGGTGAGTGCGGTGGTTACCTTGAATCCGAAGCCCAAAACACAGATTATCAGCGGTTTGGGTGCTATTTGCGTGCCTAATACATCGGGGTATTCTTATAGCATCAGCGGGTTGGCGGGAAGCACATTTGCTTGGTCGGTTGGCGGGGGTAGTTTCGTGGGTGCTGTGGGCAGTGGATCAACATCGGTGATCGTGGACTGGCAGTTAACGGCTCAGCCGGGCTTTGTTCAGGTTATTGAAACTTCTGATAAAGGTTGTTTGGGCGATACTTTGCGGAAGGAAGTCTATGTCGATAATTCATCGTTGAATTTGCAATGGGTGAGTATTGCGCCGCCACCAAATTCGGATGGTAGCATGTGGGTGAGATACAATTTGTTGAACGGTAGCCGGAATACGGGTGTGTTGAACATTGAGCGCCGCCCTGCGGGCGGCTCAGCCTTTGCAACCGTTGGAAACACGGCACCTACCGATACATTGTACATCGACAATAGCATCTCCCCTGACGTAACAGCCTACGAGTATCGGGTATCAACCCTGAATCTTTGTGGCGATCGAATTTATTCGTTACCGCACACGTCGAGTCTGCTAAAAGGAGTAAAAACCGGTCCGTTTACCATGAATATCTCTTTCTCTGACTACTTGGGCTTTGCCGGTGGAATCGCCAAATACGAATTGTATCGCGCACTGCCAGGGTCATCTGGTTTTCAGTTGTACCAGACATATCCCGGTGCTTCAATCGATAATTTCAATAACGGACAGGATAATTACCAGCAGATATTTAGGATTAAAGCCTACGAATTGGGCGGGAATCGCGTGAGTTGGAGTAACGATATTGTCATCAACTTCGAACCGGTAGTCTTTATTCCCGATGCATTTACCCCCAATCAAAATGGGTTGAATGAAGTGTTTTTGCCGTATACGGGCGGACTTAAAACGTTTGACTTAGCGATTTACAATCGGTGGGGAGAGAAAGTGTTTGAGTCACATGACCCCAGCGTGGGTTGGGATGGCACGGTGAATGGGGTTCAGGCCATGGAAGGGGTGTATGTTTACGATTTCCGTTACAGCGATTTCAAGGATAAACGTTATCAAAACACGGGCACATTGCATTTGATTCGTTAATTTCCTAATATTGAAAAGACCTTTGAACAAAACCAAATAAAAAAATAACAACAGAATATGAGTAGTCCATTATTTTCAGAAAAAGCTTTCGCAAGTTCTCGCACGGCGAGTTACGAAGGTGAAATGACGGTGAGTGGTACCGTGAACAAAACCATTGCCTTGTTCATCATGATGATTATCCCTGCGGCATTCTTGTGGATGAAGTATGGCATCGAGGGTGGAGAAGGAGAGGCCGGTTTGGCTTACGCTTTCAACAATGGCTTGTCGGGCTATATGTTCGGCGGTATGATTGTTGGATTCATTGCCAGCTTGGTGATGATGTTCAAGCAATCTTGGGCCCCATATTTGGCGCCTGTTTACGCAGCGGCTGAAGGCTTGTTTTTGGGTGCAGTTTCTTTGGTGTTCAACACCATGTACGATGGCATTGTGATGAATGCTGTGGGAATAACCTTGTTGATTTTCGCTGCGATGTTGTTGGCGTATCGCTCAGGTTTGTTGCGTGCAACCCCCATGTTCACCAAAGTTATTGTGTTTGCCACAATGGGTGTAGGTATTTTCTACTTGATTACTATGGTAATGGGCATGTTTGGTGTAGAGAGTTTCTACCATGGCAGCAGCCCGATGAGCATCGGTATTTCAGCGTTGATCGCTGGTATTGCGGCATTTAACTTGATTTTGGATTTCGATTTTATCGAAAAGCAATCTTCTTACGGAGCCCCCAAATACATGGAGTGGTTTGCAGGCGTTGCTTTGTTGATGACTTTGGTTTGGTTGTACTTGGAGATTTTGCGCTTGTTGGCAAAATTGCAAAGTCGCGACTAATACAATTTCCAGAAATCAATCCTCATCGTACTCCAGTTCCAATTTGGCACTTTGGAGTTCGCTGAGAGAATGTAATTCTTTGGCGGCCTTGGCTTGTTCAATCCCTTGATTGAACCAAGCCAAGGCCGCCTCTTTTTTGCCCTGTGCAATCAACAATTTACCTAAATGGTAATACGTAGCCACGTAGGCAGGCTGATGTTCAGTGAGCCACAGGTATTTTTCTAAAGCAATATCTAATAGGCCCAATTTCTGGTATTCCTGGGCAATGGCGTAATGCAAAAATGGGTCGTTGGGAGAATCTTGTAAAAAAGCTGAGAGTTGTTCTAATCTACTCATGGGTTGTTTATTGGGAAATCTGGTAATGAAAGGCCAACATCCGCGAGGGTGCCGCATTCCATTCCATTCCGATTTTTTCGTTGATGTTGAATTGGTAAAAGTGAGCGTCAACCACAGCGTCAAGCACCTGAAGTACATACACGCCTGCCAAACACAAAATGGCAACATCCCTGCGAGAACGCTGATTATCACGGTCTTGCAACAGCAATGTATTGGGTGTTTTTCCCAAACGATATAGCCCAGCGATACTGTCGTTTAGCGTACGCATGTTGTTCCGAAAATATCCAATGGCATAAATACTACCGCCAAGACCCGCATAAACGATGGGGGCTTTCCAATATTTGCGGTTGTAAATCTGTCCCGCCCCCGGCAATGTCAATGCCAACAACGTGGCTTTGCGTGGTGAATGAATGGATTGACTGTCGCGCTGCGCAATCCCTGCCATCGCCCCTGGCCAAAAAAGCTGTGACTGATGCGTTTCTTGAAATGGGGTATGGGCATACAGAGACTGAATCGCACTGGGGTTGAACGATGTTTGTGCGATTGTTCGTCGGTATTCGTTTGTGGTCGAATTGCGGTATAGGCTGATTGTGGGGTTCTGGGCAACCAGATCCATTGCATAAAATAGCATCAAACAGAGACAAAAAACCTGTGTAGCGCGGTTAATCATTCGTCTCATTGGTGCTGAATTATTGGTTGATTAAACCCAGGATGCGTTCTAGGTCTTCCCGACTTTTATAGGAAATGATGATTTTCCCTTTGCCTTTTCCGGAGGATTTGAGGTGTACGGCTGCCCTGAGTTTTTCGTAAAACGCAGCGGTGATACGATCAATTTCTGGGTCCCAATCGGTGCCACTCACCGACATACCTTCGGTTTGTCCTGCCTTTTTGGCTTTTACCAAGGATTCTACATCGCGAACGCTCAATTCTTCACGAATGATTTGCTCGAACAGTTCCATTTGCGCAACGGCATCGTCCATGTTAATCATGGCCCTGGCATGTCCCATAGAAACTTTACCCACTTGTATGCCTTTTTGGATGGGTTCAGGCAAGCGCAACAAACGCAAGTAGTTGTTTACGGTGGTTCTGTCTTTGCCTACACGTTCTCCGAGTTCTTCTTGTTTGAGGTTGCACTCTTCCAGCAATCGTTTGTAGCTCAATGCCACTTCGATGGCGTTAAGATCGCTCCGCTGAATATTCTCAATCAAGGCCATTTCCAACATGTCTTGATCGTTGGCAACGCGAATGAATGCGGGGATTTCAGTAAGACCGCTGAGCAAAGAGGCGCGGGTTCTCCGCTCCCCAGAAATCAACTGGTAGCGATCGTAGCCCATTTTACGCACGGTGATCGGTTGGATTACACCGTGAATTTTGATGCTTTCCGCCAATTCATTGAGGGCGGTTTCTTCGAATTCTGTACGGGGTTGAAAGGGGTTGGCTTCGATACTGGAAATGGGTATCATGGCCACGTTGCCTGCTGTTGCGTTACTGGCAGTGGTGGTAATGTCTGTGTTGGCGTTTTCTAATAGGGCGCCCAATCCGCGACCCAATCCTGCTTTCTTTTTTATGGTACTGCTCATGCCAATGTAGTTTCTGGTTGAATAAGACCGTTTT
Organism: Flavobacteriales bacterium; assembly: GCA_024643755.1. GTDB lineage: Bacteria > Bacteroidota > Bacteroidia > NS11-12g > UBA955 > UBA955. The sequence goes on from JAHEMG010000007.1 coordinate 7,719, forward strand.
TCACCAAGACTTCCTTGGCCAAATTAAGGTAATTGATGGATCCGCGACTATCGGCATCGTGATGGATCACCGGAACACCAAAGCTTGGCGCTTCTCCCAATTTGGTGGTGCGTTGAATGATGCAATCAAATACTATGTCTTGGAAATGCGTTTTCACATCTTCCACTACCTGGTTGCAGAGGCGCAAACGACCATCGTACATGGTGAGCAAAATGCCTTCGATTTCCAGGTGCTTGTTGAGGTGGTTTTGAACAATTTTGATGGTATTCAACAATTTGCCCAATCCTTCCAAGGCAAAGTACTCGCACTGCACGGGAATAACCACACTGTTGGCCGCACACAAGGCGTTGGTGGTGATCAATCCCAACGAAGGAGAACAGTCTACGATGATGAAGTCGTAATTATTTTGAATGGGTTTCAGCAATCCTTGCATGATGCGCTCGCGGTTGGGCATTTCCAACAACTCGATTTCTGCACCCACCAGGTCGATGCTGGACGGTAATAAGTCAAGGTAGGGGACATTGCTATGCAAAATCACATCTTGGGGATGAATTTCTTGCACCAAACACTCATACAAACCCAATCGCACGTTTTTGGGATCGAATCCAATACCGGAAGTTGCATTGGCCTGTGGATCCGCATCCACCAACAAAGTTTTGTACTCCAATACCGCCAAACTGGCAGCAAGGTTGATGGCTGTGGTGGTTTTACCAACCCCGCCTTTTTGGTTTGCGATGGCAATGATTTTTCCCATGTGTGCGTCTTTGATTGCTTTGTGTAATGTCTATGGATTGTTGATTCTTCCTGCCGTTAAGGGGCTTTCAATCCCAAGCGATATCCATACATTTGTGTTTTATGCAACTTGTAAGGAGAGTGGCTCAGCAAGGAAATTCCTATCGGGCGGACAACAAATTTATCTCCAAAGGGGTGATATTGCTTTCATCCCTCGGGTTACTTTTATTCACAGTTTTGGGATTGAGTGGTTGTAAAAATGTTGATAAAAAATCCCCACTTCAAGTCTTTCATTATAATGAGGATGTTTCTGTCACCACCTTGGATCCCGCATTTGTGAAATCACAATCCGAAATTTGGATTGTTTCACAGATTTTCAATGGATTGGTAGATCTCGATGCCCAATTACAGCCGGTTCCCGCTTTGGCCAAGTCTTGGGAGATTTCCGAAGACCTTTGTACCTATACCTTTCATTTGCGCACGGATGTGAACTTTTGTTTTGTGGATAAACTCGGACAAACCACCCAGCGGAAAATGACTGCCTCGGATGTTGCATACAGTTTGTCGCGCATCGCGGATCCGGCCACCGCTTCACCGGGTGCTTGGATCTTTGCCGGAAAAATCGATTCCGTTTTTAGTCGTGCTTTTTTGGCCCCCAACGATACCACCTTCGTGTTGCAATTGAAAACACCCGCCGCCTCTCTGTTGGGACTGTTGTCTACCAATTTCGGGTTTGTGGTGCCGAGGGAGTATGCCCGGTACGACAAATCCTATGTTTCGCGAAATCCAGTGGGAACAGGTCCGTTTTATATGCGTCGCTGGGAAGAAGAGATCAAATTGGTGCTGCGCAAAAATCCGCATTACCACGAGCGGGATAGCCAAGGCGTGGCACTACCGTATTTGGATGCTGTGAATGTCACTTTTGTGAAGAACAAACAAACGGCCTTTATGCAATTTGTGGCGGGCACCTATGATTTTTTCAATGGCTTGGAAGGGTCGTTCAAGGATGAATTGCTCACTGAAACCGCAGCACTCAAGCCCAAATATGCCAAATCCATGAAGGCGATCATCACTCCGTTTCTCAATACAGAATATGTTGGTTGTTACTTGGGTGATGTACCCGGACAAACGAATTGGCTGCAGGATGTTCACCTCAGGCGGGCCTTGTTTCTGGCCATCGATAAACAAAAGTTGGTGCGATTTTTTCGCAATGGGCTGGGCGATCCGGGCGATGCAGGTTTTGTACCACCCAGTCTCAATGTTGTTGGGAGCAAAGCCAACGATGCAGCGACTGCGACATCGAATCAATGGGATAGGGCTTTGCAAGAACTAAAAAAATCCAGTTACAATCGCCAAGCCAACAAGCCCGTAATCTTGCTTTCGACCACGGCCGACTACTTAGACATGATGGTTTATTTGCAGGAGACTTGGCAGCGTTTGGGCGTGAAGGTTAAGGTAGATATTCAAACAGGCGGGATGCTGCGACAATTGCGAAACGAAGGGAAATTGATGTTGTTTCGGGGTTCGTGGATTGCAGATTATCCCGATGCAGAGAATTTCCTCGCTTGCTTTTATCAACCGTATTGTTCTCCGAACGGACCCAATTACACCCATTTTACGGATCTGAAATTTGATGCTTTGTATCAGCTTATTGAGGCCGGGTCAACCCAAAAACAGGGCGATGATCGTGCGCTGCATATCCAACAAGCCAATCAGATTTTGATAGAACAAGCGCCCGTGATTCCTTTGTACTATGACAAAAGTATCCGATTGATGCAACCTTGGGTAGAGGGTTTGGCCAACGACGTAGCCAATCGCTTGGTGTTAAAACGGGTGAAAATCAATCCGAAAAGACCTTAAAAACTGGCTTTTACGAAAGCGTCGAGCTCGGGGTTGCTTTTTTGTGCTTCGGCCAGGTCATGGCTACTGCCTTCCCACCACTTTTGTCCTTGATGTACAAAAACGATGTGCTCACCAATGTCCTTAACGGTTTTCATGTCGTGACTGTTGATGATCGTGGTAATGCCAAATTCCTTGGTAATGTCGTGCAACAATGTGTCGATCACGCGCGATGTCAGTGGATCGAGGCCCGAATTGGGTTCGTCGCAGAACAAGTATTTGATATTTAGTGCGATGGCCCGGGCTATCCCAACGCGTTTTTTCATTCCTCCAGAAATTTCGGCGGGTGTTTTCTTGTTGGCATTCACCAAGTTCACCCTGGATAAGCACAAGTTTACCCGATCCATGCGTTCCTCTTTGTTCATGTTTGAAAACATCATCAAGGGGAATTCAACATTTTGCTCAACGGTGAGTGAATCAAACAGCGCTGTGCCTTGAAACAACATGCCGATTTCACGACGTAATACTTGTTGCTGTTCGTATTCCAAGTTGTTGAAGTCTTGGTTTTCGAACAATACTTGTCCGCTACTGGGTTTTTCCAAGCCCACCATGGTTTTTACCATGACACTTTTACCACCCCCGGATGCACCAATCACCAAGTTGGCCACGCCAGGAAGGAAGCGTGCATTGATGTTCTTGAGTACGTGCTTTTCCTCGAAATATTTGTTTAAATCAACCAGCTGTATCATAATTTCTGGGACTTATAACAACAGTTTTGCGATAATCAAATCGAACAATAGAATCGTCACACAAATGCGTGTCACCGCCTTGGTGCCAGCTTCACCCACTTCCAAAGCCCCGCCGGTTGTGTAATACCCTTGGAAACAGCTCAAGCTGGTGATGATGAAGGAAAAAACGTAGCTTTTCACCAGAAGGACTTTTGCGTACAGCGGTAAAAATGAGCTCCGCAATCCCGTTACATATTCGTCCATCGTCATGATGCCGGTGATTTTCGCTGCCATCAAACCGCCAAAAATCAACAAGAAATTTGAAAGTACGATCAAAAAGGGGATGACAATTACCCCAGCGAGAATTTTTGGGAAAGAGACAAATCCAATGGAGTTGATACCCATCACCTCATACGCGTCGATCTGCTCGCTCACTTTCATATTGCCTATCTCCGAGGCGATATTGGCCCCGATTTTACCTGCCAAAACCAAACACGTAATGGTTGGCGCAAGTTCCAACACAGAGCTCGATCCTACCACTGAGCCCACAATTTCCATGGGGAATAAACTCGGTGGCAATACGCCCGAGTCTGATTTTAATTGACTGGCAGTTTGTACGGTGGTAACGGCTCCGGTAATAACGGCAATCAAAATAACCACTACCAACGATTCGATGCCAATAAGATTCATCTCACGCATCAGCATGTTCCAAAACATACGTCCTCTTTCTGGGCGTTTGAATACATACCGCATGAACAATATGTAGCGTCCTACTTCCGAAAAAACATTCATTGCTTTACGACGTGAAATTACACCCTGCAATCCGAATGCGAGTCAATGCCGACGAAAATCTTTGTAAATTCTTTTGCGATGTGGGGTTATGAGATCTTGCTCCACACCGTTCGATTGGGGATTTTGGCCAATTCTGCTTTGATTGGCGCACTTTCTGGCTTTATCAAAAGTTCATCCCCTTCAAGCCATTGTTGCGCTTCAACCCTGCTGGCAATCAATGTGGATTCATCGTGACGGATATCGGCCAACTTCAATTCAAGCACCCCACTTTGTTTGGTTCCATCAAGTTCGCCGGGTCCACGCAATTCTAGATCTACTTTGGCGATTTCAAATCCGTCGTTGGTATTGACCATGGTGGAGATGCGTTTGTACCCATTCTCACTCAATCCCGGTTTAGTGATCAGTACGCAATAACTTTGTTCATTGCCTCGACCAACCCGACCCCTGAGCTGATGCAATTGCGCCAGGCCAAATCGCTCCGCATTTTCGATGACCATAACCGATGCGTTGGGGACATTAACACCCACTTCGATGACCGTTGTTGCGATCAAAATATCGGTTTGATGGTTTTTGAACAGGTTCATCGCAGCATCTTTTTCGGCTGCTTTGAGCTTTCCGTGTACGATGCTGTACTTATATTGTGGGGTGGGGATATAGCTGGTAACCATGTCGTAGCCACCCATTAAGCTGTTCAAGTCCAGTTTTTCGCTGTCCTCAATCAATGGGAATACATAGTATATCTGTCGGCCCTTGGCAATTTCGTTTCGTAAAAATTCCATGATGGCAGGCCGCATCGATTCTTGTCGGTGTACCGTAACGATGGGTTTTCTACCGGCGGGCATTTCGTCAATCACGCTCACGTCCAAATCGCCATAAACGGTCATTGCCAAAGTACGGGGGATAGGGGTGGCTGTCATGACCAAAATATGGGGTAACACTTGTCCTTTTTTCCAAAGTTTCGCCCGCTGAGCTACACCAAATCGGTGTTGTTCGTCAATGACCACCAAACCCAGTTGTTTGTATTGCACGTCTTGCTCAATGAGCGCGTGGGTGCCTACCAAGATGTGTATATCGCCTTCTGCCAGGGCCTTGAGCAGCAGTTCTCTCTTTTTCTTGGGGGTAGAACCTGTCAGTAGTTCCATGCGCAGTCCGATGGTTTCAGCCCATTCTTTGAGTCCTTCGTGGTGCTGTGTTGCCAGGATTTCGGTGGGTGCCATCATACAGGCTTGGTATCCGTTGTCGATAGCCATCAGCATACTTAAAAACGCCACCATGGTTTTGCCTGAGCCCACATCGCCCTGAATCAAGCGATTGCATTGAAGTCCTGTTTTGAAGTCGTTGCGAATTTCTTTCAGCACCCGTTTTTGTGCGCCGGTGAGATTGAAAGGCAGGTGATTGTCGTAGAAATCGTGAAAATAGGTACCTACTTTGTCAAAGATCAACCCTTTGTATGTGCGATTCCTGAATCCTTTGAGCATCAGGTGTCGCAATTGCAGATAAAAGAGTTCCTCGAACTTCAAGCGGCGTTTTGCTTCTTCTAACCGACCCAAATTCTGAGGGAAGTGCAGTTCTTTGATGGCATCTTTTCTGCCGATGAATTTGTATTTGTTTAGAATGGCTTGTGGCAGGTTTTCGGGGATATCGAATAGGCTGCTGTTGACGGCATTTTGGGCCGCTGTGACCAAGAATTTGTTTTCGAGTTTTTTGCGCCGCATCCCTTCGGTGAGGGGGTATACGGGGACTAGGCTCAGCGGTTTGATGGGGGCATTGGGGACGAGTGCATCGAGTTCGGGGTGGGCGATGCTCAATTTGCCTTTGAAATTGTTGATTTTTCCGTAAACGCGATAGGTGGTGCCGGGTTTCAGCAAACGATCCACGTATACGATGCCTTTGAACCAAACCAATTCAATTTCTCCGCTGCCATCGTTGAGCATAGCAACATACCTTCTGCCGTTGCCTTGGCCTGTCATGCCGATGGGCCTGATGCTGCCTTGCAATTGCACCCAAACATCATCGCCTTGAAGACTGTTGATGCGGTACACCTGCGACCGGTCTTCATGTCGGAAAGGATAGTGACTCAGCAAATCGCCCAGGGTGTGGATACCCAATTCTTTTTTGAGGGCTTCGGCCCTTTGGGGACCAACACCTTTTAAATACTCAATTCCCGTATCCAACCAATGGGGCATTTCGCGAAGATAAGTTATCTTCGCAGCATGCTTCAAGGAAAAACCGCGCTCATTACAGGTGCCTCTCGGGGAATCGGCAAGGGAATTGCTGAAATTTTCGCTAAACATGGATGTAACATCGCTTTCACATTTGCTTCAAGTGTGGAGAAAGCCCGTGCATTTGAACAAGAATTATCGGCCCAATACGGGGTGAAAGTAAAAGGATATCAGTCGGATGCGGCGAATTTTGCTCAGAGCATGACGTTGGCTGAAACGGTGATCGCTGATTTTGGCAAGATTGATTGTTTGATCAATAATGCGGGGATTACGCGTGATACATTGATGTTGCGTATGACCGAGGAGCAGTGGGATGAGGTGATTGATACGAATTTGAAATCTGCGTTCAATTTAACAAAGGCGTTTTTGAAGCATTTTTTGGGCAATCGCGCGGGCAGTATCATCAACATGACATCGGTTGTTGGGGTGATGGGGAATGCCGGTCAGGCGAATTATGCAGCTTCAAAGGCGGGTATGATTGGTTTCACCAAAAGTATCGCCAAGGAATTGGGTAGCAGAAATGTGCGTTGCAATGCGGTGGCTCCAGGTTTTATTGAGACCGAAATGACCCATGCATTGGACGAAAACGTGCGTAAGCAATGGGCTGAGAGCATTCCTTTGAAGCGTGGTGGCACGCCTGAGGATGTGGCAAATGTTTGTTTGTTTTTGGCCAGCGATATGAGTACCTACGTAACCGGACAGACACTTTCTGTTTGCGGTGGGATGTTGATGTAATCTGAACAACCGAAACGATGCCCTTAGATCAGCCAGAAGAGGTTTATCCCTACGAGAAAAACATGGGTTTCTTCGATCATATCGATGAACTGAGAAAACGTTTATTTCGTGTGGCGGTGGTGATACTGATTGGTACTGTCCTTGGGTTTATCTATGTAGAAAAACTGTTCGATGTTGTGGTGCTGAGTCCCTTCAAGCCAGACTTTTTGGGATATCGTTTTTTTTGCAAGGCCGGACAGGTTTTGACAAATTCGAATGCACTATGTTGGACGCCCCCGCCGTTGGTGATGCAAAGTCAACAGATTCAGGGACAGTTTGTTAGTGCGTTTAAAATTTCTTTTGTTGTTGGATTTGTCGTTGCTTTTCCTTATATTATATATCAAATTTGGAGCTTCGTCAAACCAGCATTAAGTCAGAAAGAAATCCAAAAAACCGGTCGCAGCTTGTCGATCGTTTCACTGTTGTTTTTCAGCGGATTGTTTTTTGCCTATTTCTTTTTGGTGCCATTGGCATCGAACTTTTTGTTGGGCTACACGTTGAGTCCGAAAATTCAGAATATGATAACCATTTCCAGTGTGACAGGGTTTGTGACCTTCATGAGCTTGGCCACGGGATTGGTTTTTGAGTTGCCAGTACTGATTTATGTATTGGCGAAATTGGGCATTGTGAGCAGTGCTTTTTTGAAGAAAAACTGGCGCTATGCGGTGGTGGTGATCTTCTTAATTGCGGGTATCGCTACGCCATCGCCCGATATGTTTAGTCAGTTGCTGCTGGGTACCCCGTTGATGGGTTTGTATTTTGTGGGTATTCATGTAGCCAAACGCGTTGAAAAAAATCGAGAAAATGAACAATAAAACCATTGCTTTGGGATCGGATCATGCTGGATTCGAATTGAAAAATGAAATGCTCGTTCGCTTGGTAGAGCAGGGGTATGAATTATTGGATATGGGACCGGATTCGGCCGACAGTGTAGATTACCCTGACTATGCGCACAAAGTAGCGGCAGCGGTTGAAAGCGGCGAGGCCGGTTGTGGTATTTTGATTTGTGGCAGTGGCAATGGTGTATGTATCACCGCCAATAAGCATGTGGGTGTGCGTGCAGCTTTGTGCTGGGAGCCGGAAATCAGTGCTTTGGCCAAGCAACACAACAATGCCAACGTGATTTGTTTGCCTGCGCGATTTGTATCGCAAGAGAAAGCTTTCGATATCGTAGATGCCTATTTGGCTGCTGAGTTTGAGGGTGGTAGACATCAAAACCGCGTAAGCAAAATCGAAGGGTGAGCATGAAGCCGAAAGAGCAACACGTTACCGTATCTCATCCGGGGTATTCCGACGAGTTCTTTCGTGAGGATGATGCCCCACTGTCGCCGCAGGATAACTCCGCGGGTGCTGAACTCAGTAAGTCCCATGATACTACGTTGGCTGCAAATTTGGAGGCGGTGCGCATGCTTGGACTCAAATTGCCCACCGATCCGCGTTGGGTGAATGTGGCCGAGAAAACCATCGAAGAAATCTTAACGGATCACGCTTTTTGCGAGCAAAAAGCGGCCACCATGGGTGTAACACTCATCGTGAAATTTTCTGATCACGCGCGCCTGGTAGATGAAGTAACGCCGCTGGTTGCAGAGGAGTGGGGACATTTTCGCAAAGTGCTGAAAGAGTTGAAAAAGCGGGGTTTGAACTTGGGCCGACAGCGTAAAGATGAATATGTTGTGGCACTACACAACCAAATGCGTAAAGGTGGTTCCCGCGAACAAACCATGATGGAATATTTATTGGTTTCCGCCATGGTTGAAGCCCGTTCTTGTGAGCGATTCAGACTGTTGAGTTTGTATTGCCAAGACGAATACCTCCGCAAATTCTATTATGAGTTCATGGTTTCTGAAGCAGGTCACTACCGCATGTTTATTGATTTGGCCAAGCACTATTTGCCTGAAGATCAAGTAAAACGTCGCTGGGAAGAAATGCTCGTAGCCGAGGCCGAAATCATGGCCAACTTAGAACTTCGGGGCGATAGGGTACACTAAGGATCTCCCCAAAAGGCATCGCTTAACCCAATCCTACGTCAAGCGCCATCATCAAAACAAATCCGAACATCAAGCCCAGCGTGGCCTTATCGGTATGTCCGTCGCGCTGACTTTCTGGAATCACTTCTTCTACAACCACGTAAATCATCGCACCGGCTGCAAACGCCAAGGCATAGGGCAAAATGGGGGTTGCAATCATCACCAAGCCAACACCTAACATGGCGGCCAAAGGTTCAACTGCACCCGATAACTGTCCCCACATGAACGATTTGCGTCTTGATAATCCGTATCTACGTAAGGGCAAAGCCACTGCCAATCCTTCGGGGAAGTCTTGAATTCCAATGCCGATGGCTAGGGCGATGGCGGCGCTCAAATCCGCTCCGGGTAGGCCTTCTGCCACGGCACCAAAGGCAACACCCACGGCCAATCCCTCAGGGATATTGTGTAAAGTAATGGCCAATACCAGCAAAATGGTGCGATTCCAATTGGTTTTCACCCCTTCACTTTTTTCCAAGGGTGAGGAGAGGTGGAGATGGGGCAGGTATTGGTCTAGGGCGAACAAGAAAAACGCTCCACCCAAGAAGCCAATGCCCACCGGAACCCAAGCCATGTTCCCAAATCCCTGCGATTCGGCCATGCCAATGGCGGGATTCAATAAACTCCAAAAGCTCGCAGCAAGCATCACCCCGCCAGTAAAGCCCATCAGTACATCCATGAATCCTCGGTTGAGGTCTTTCACGAAAAATACCATTGATGCGCCCAATGCGGTAACAAACCAAGTGAACATGGATCCTACCAAGCCCTGCATCATTGGAGAAAGGCCTTCAAAGAAGCTATGTAAACTGTCCATCATTTGCTCAAAGATACGTGAATTGAAAATTTAATGGTTTGGGATTGAATGAATTACATCCATGTCCCTCATCGCTCAATAGAAATACTCGTCGCTCTTTTCAAAATTACCAAAGTTGAAATGGTAAGTGAACGTGGCCTGCAAGTTGCCACCGCGGTAGTTGAGTAGGAAGTTTTTACCTAGGAATTCGCCGCCAGAAACCGACAACTCCATTTCTCTGCCGAAGGGTTGCTGATAATTGAGGCCAAATTCATAGCGATTGCCTTTGGCAGTGGTTCCGCCCAATCCGATGCCCAAATAAAACAAAGGATACAAGGGCTGAATGCTCTTTTCAATGATGCGGAATTTTTTGTCGCTCCCATTGTAAAAGGTATCGTTGTTATGTCCAAAACTATAGTGCATTGCTACCCCCATCTTTTCCATGATGAACCTTGAGGCGTTGAACTGCTGTCTAAAAGTAAGTCCCAAAGGCACCACAACTCCAGGGATATTGCGGGTGATTTTCAAGTTGGTTTTCAGGGTGTCGTTATAGATGCGATACCCGGTATTGATGAATCCCAATCCGCTGTTAATGGAAATGTTATCATTGATATCGTATGTGATTAGTCCGCCCACATGCACCCCGGTTTTGTTTCTTCCCGAAAAATTCTGGGCGAAGGTGTCGTTGTTATAGGTTTTGGAGAAGTTGAAGCCCGCGTTTACGCCCAATGACCAAGGTTTGAGACGATCATTGTTGCTTTGTGCAATTGCAGTTGTGGCCAAGGCGAGGGTGATCAATAAAAGGAGTTGTCTTTTCATCTTTAATACAACAAAGATAATAAACCCTTGTGGTTGCCGTTCGGTATCGGTCGAACCATCGTAAATTTGTGTCGAAATGATGTGGCAACAACAAGCACTGCAGGCGCTGCAAAAAGCGTTTGAATGGATGGAAACTTCCGAGGACGCAAAACCCATTTTGCAGCAAGCGTATTTTCAAAATCGCTGGTTTGAGGAGGAACAAGTGCGTAAAGCCATCGCCCAGTGGCGGGTTTCGCTCAGCGACGATGAGATTTCGGCTTGGTTACAGCGTTATGAATGGCCTGAGCAAAAGCACAACACCCATTTGGGGGTGATTATGGCGGGGAATGTACCGCTGGTGGGACTGCACGACTTGGTAGTGGGTGTGCTTTCCGGATACCGTGTGAGTGCCAAACTGGCGTCTGATGATGCGATTTTACCCAAAGCCCTGCTTACCAAAGCCGCGGAATTTGATGGGGTTTGGCTAGCGCAGATTTCGTTTGTAGAACAGCTAAAATCCCTAGAGGTGGCCATCGCAACAGGAAGCAACAACTCGGCCCGATATTTTTCGGCGTATTTCAAACACATACCCCACGTGATTCGCAATCATCGCAATGGATTGGCGGTACTGTCGGGACAAGAAACCACCGAAGATTTTATCGCAATGGGCAGAGATGTATTCGATTATTACGGTTTAGGGTGCAGAAACATTACCCATTTACTTGTGCCTGAAGGCTATGATTTTACGCCGTTATTTCAATGTTGGGACATCCACTATGCAGACATTCAACATCACAACAAATACATCAACAATTTCCAATATCACCGGGCGATGTTGCTCATGAACTTGGATCCCCACATCGATACGGGTTATGTGATCGCCAAGGAAAATGAGGCGTTATACGCTCCCGTGGGCATGTTGCATTATTCGTTTTACCAAAACATGGACCAAGTTGCCTCAAAATTGAAGGCATGGGAGGCGCAGTTGCAGTGCGTGGTTTCTAGTGTGGAAGGAATCGGGGCGATGCCTTTTGGACAGGCGCAATGTACGATGCTGGGCGATTATGCAGATGGACTGGATACGGTTCAATGGTTGTTAGACCAATCCGCTCACCGATAGAATTTCCTTCACCGCAGCCAACATTTCGTTGGGTTGTGGCAGTGTAGGATTGAATTCGGTAATTTCCAAACAACGGGTGCGGTCATCTGCCATCAATTGCTGAATAACTGCCTTGGATTGATCTAGGGTGAGTCCACCATCCACCGGGGTTCCCGTAGCAGTAGAGATGGAAGGATCAATCGAGTCAACATCAAAACTTACATACAAATGGGTGCAATGTGCCAGGTGTGCTAACGCTTTTTCAATGCAGGCATCGATGCCTTGTGTATTGATTTCATTGGGTTGTATGCTACAAATGTTGTGCTTTTCTACCAATGCTTCTTCGGGTTCCTCAAAATCGCGAACCCCCAGAAAAACGAGGTTGGCCGCGGGAATCGCATTGCCTAATCCTTTAATTTCTTTGATGCTTTCCCACAGATTTGCCTCCTCAGGTGTAACGGCTTGTTCAGAGTGTTCGGGGTTGTTGTCATCAATCAACGCATTCACGGCCATCCCATGGCTATTGCCGGAAGGGGTGGTATACGGCGAATGCAAATCGTAATGCGCATCGATCCAAATGACACCCACATTTTTTGCGTCGGTGGTTAAGCACAATCCGCTAACGCCGCCGATGCCATTGCTATGGTCGGCCGTGAGCAACAAACAACGATGTTTCTTACTTAGTTGATGCGCCACTTTTTTGGCGAAGGCGGTTTGATGTTCTAATAGGGCCTGTCCGTTTTTTAAATTCGAACGATGCGATGCGATATTCGTTTGAGTGCTGTTTTGTGTGGCGATTTTCCCCGACACAAAATCACTATGTAAGGTTTCACAGTTCAGCGTATGTCCTTCGTTTTCATAGGATTGTATCAAGGTTTTAGGTCCCAAGCCACTGCCCAATTTGCCTGCTCCGTTTTCCCATTCTGATACAATAATACTGACGCTTTTTTCTTTCATAACCATGACACGGAGGTTGCTATACTCGCAATATAAGGGAATTTTTTAACATGAAACGACTATCGACGTTGCCAAACAAAGTAGGCGCCTTGACTGTCGATGAGTTTGAATTGATACCGAAAATACGCATCGGCGACGTATGAAGATTTGGTGATTAATCGGGCATTCTCGCGGTGATTGGCATCCTTAATCCATATGCGTTTGCCTTCTTGCTTGGGGTAGGGTTTGCCCTGGCTGCGATGTAAAACAAAAGTGTCTGTAAGCCAAGGGCCCTTCATTTTTTGGGGCGACACATTTCCGTGGAAATACAAGGCGAAGGATTTGAATCCTTGGGTTTCAACGTATGGGGTTGCTGCAGATTCTGTGGTGACGGTCTGTTTCAACTCTTTCTGCAACAACGATTCCATGGGCGGAAGGAGGAAATAATAGGCCGCTAATCCCACCGTACCCATCGCGATGAGCAATTTGCCCGGATGCCATTGGTTGTGCATGAAATTTTTAATCAACCAGGGAAATACCAAAGTGACCATCATGGTCGCGGGAATGAAGGCAGTGAAAGTGCCTGTTTCGTGATTTTGTAGCAGTCCCAGCGTATAAGCATCTAGGTGCTGACCGATCCAATGTGGGATGGATGTGCTACTCAATAAATAGGGCAGAACAAACATCGCCCCGAGTAAAACCAAAGCCCCAAGTGTAAGGGATACTTTTTGAATCCAGTGGTTTTGACCCCGATTTGTATGGATGAGGTAGGTGTGATATCCCGCGAAATAGGTGAGCGGAAACCAACACAAACTGCTGTAATGAATGATTTTGGTGGTCACCAAGCTGAAAACGATCAATACAATCCAAAACAAGGTTCGCATCACCGCGTGCCAACTTTCCAAGCCAAAATCCTCTTCTCCGCGCTGGAATAAGTAGGGTAGCGCCAATCCTGCGGCGGGAAAACACAAGAAGAAAAGTACGATGACGTGGTAAAACCAAGGTTGATTGTGCCAGGGTATTTGTCCTTTCGCCAACTCCCACTGATAGGCCAAAAACGAATCGAAAAACTGTGCCCCCAAGCTGTAGTATAGGTGCAAGATCCATAAGCCAACCAACAAAGCACATCCAAAGGCGGCAATAAAAATGCGGGTTGAAAAAACATCGTGCCAACGACCGCGATATGCGGTAATGCTAATGACTAGCAATCCCAGCAATAGCAATGCAACCGGGCCTTTTGTCAATACGGCTAAGCCAATGAACAACCCCACAAGAAAATAGTGCCAGTGTGGACGCGTATTTTCTGTTTCACAGCGGGTGATGCGATACCAATGCCATACAGACAAGAAGATAAACAAGTTAAAAACAGGGTCTATGATGCCCGATTTAAAATAAATTAGCGGTGCAAACGAAAAGGCCATCGCCAAGGCCCAAAAAATGCCCAGGGTACGTCGGCCCAAATAATACCCAATGTGATAGGCCAAATTTACAGTCACAATACCGGCCAATGCATTTGGCAGGCGGTAAACCCAAGTATGGTTGCCAAACAGCCACAGAAAAGCTGCCTGTAACCAAATAAATAGGGGTGGTTTTTCCCAAAAGGGTTCGTAGCCAATCTGTACGTAAGCGGTGTTTTTTGAGACCACCATTTCGCGTGCGGCTTCAGCAAAATTGAGTTCGTCCCAATCAAACAAAGGCGTGAGTCCCAATCCGGGTATAAATACCAACAGGGCAAGCAGCGTGATGATAATATGTATGTTGCCCTTACTCATGGAGTTTCCATTTTTTTCCAAGTATCGATGCCAAGCTCAATATCAACAGCGCCAAGGTGCCACCGGCACAAACGTCAATCAAGGAATGTTGGGCAAGATACATCCTGGAATAACCAATACCAACTGCCAATAGCGATAATGACAGGGCGATTACCCTGGGGTATTTGTAGTGCTGTGGGTAGTTCATCGCCAACCAACCCATCGTGAAAAATGCCACCGCGGTATGTCCGGAAGGAAATGCCTGCCAATGATGTATGTCCAACTGGGGTATTTGTCTCACCAAATCAGGGTTGATTTCAATCGGTCGTTTTGCGTTGATTGCCCATTTGATGCCGGCCACCATCAATGCCTGTATTCCAAGTGCAAAACCCATCCAAAGGGCGCTTTTCCAATTGCGAATCAAAGCGATGGAAGAGGCAATAATGATCATTGCCCACTCTGCCAACCAAGAAAAGTGGATAAAAAAATCATCCCAACTTTTGCTGTAGTTGTGGTGGATTGTCCAAGTGACCGACATGTTGTAGCCCAACGCTACCAAGGCCCAACCCAAAAACAAGGTTGCCGAGGAGAGTAAAATGTAGCGTGGGAGAGCCATGAGTCACACAAAGATAATTACTTCACAACCTCGAAACATTTTGATATTCAGGATAAATTGTTTTTTTTGCGGTAAATCAATTGAAACCCCAATAATGCCTATGCTCTCTGCTCAACCTAATCGAAATAAATTGGAACTCGAATACCCTATGCGATCGTCCGCCAATATCCTATTCCAATACATTTCTAATCCTTCTGGGTTGCAGAGTTGGTTTGCCGATCATGTGGGTGTGCAAGGCGGCGATAAATATAAATTTAAATGGGACGATGGCACTGAATCAAACGCCGTTTTGGTTAAGGCGATCAACAGTAAATACGTGCGTTTTAAGATGTCTGATGCTCCCGACCCAGATGAATATTT
This sequence comes from Flavobacteriales bacterium, assembly GCA_024643755.1. Classification (GTDB taxonomy): domain Bacteria; phylum Bacteroidota; class Bacteroidia; order NS11-12g; family UBA955; genus UBA955. The sequence continues at coordinate 23,183 of JAHEMG010000007.1, forward strand.
GGAATTTCGCATCGCACAAGATGCCATTACTGGCGATATCGACCTTATTATCACTGAGTTCGTGAATGCCGGTGATGAAGATAATACCGCAGCCATTTGGGATGCTGCGGTGGAAAATCTCAAGTATACAATTGGCGGTTAAGCCAAGTTGCCCAATTCTTTGATTGCCAAATAGGCCAATAAACCGCAGCCTTGCTCGAGGGCGTCTTCATCCACATCGAAGCTGGGGTGATGAACGCTGAATCCCGTATTTTTTGCCTCGTTTTTGGTACCCAAGCGATAAAAACAGCTTGGAACGGCTTGTGAGAAATAAGAAAAATCTTCTGCGGCCATCCAAATGCCCAAATTTTCCACTTGCGCATCGCCCAGAAAGTCTTTGGCTTCGGACTGCAAACGCTGTGTGAGGTCTTCGTGGTTTTTCAAAAATGGGTACCCTTTTTTGATGTCGATATCAATCTGTCCGCCCATGCCTTCCACCAATCCTTTGGCGATTTGCGTCATTTTTTCGTGTGCTTGACTGCGCCATGATTCATCCAATGTGCGGAAAGTGCCCTCAATCAATACTTCGTTGGGAATGACATTGGTGGCGCCAGCGGCTACCACTTTTCCGAACGACAATACCGATGGGATAGCGGGGTTGGCAACCCGAGACACGACTTGTTGCAGGGCGACAATCAAGTGCGCGCTAATCAGCACAGGATCTATGTTGAAATGGGGCATCGCACCATGTCCGCCTTTGCCAGTGACTTTGATATAAATTTCATCGGTGCTGGCCATGTACAACCCTGGCCTAAATCCTGTTTTTCCGGTTACAATGCCGGGCATCACATGCTGTCCGATCATCACATCTACATGCGGATTCTCCAAAACACCATCCGCAATCATGAGCGAGGCCCCGCCAGGCAATTTTTCTTCGCCGGGTTGAAAAACCAATTTTACGCTGCCTTCAAATTGATCCTTGAGTTCGGTCAGCAACTTAGCAGCTCCCAACAAACTGGTGGTATGTACATCATGGCCGCAAGCATGCATGACGCCCTCTTTTTTGCTGCGGTAGGTACGTCCATCGTTCACCTCCACAATCGGCAACGCGTCCATATCGGCACGCAAACCAACCACTTTTTTGCTTGGATTACGTCCTTCAATCACCGCTACCACCCCTGTGTTGGCCAATCGCTTTGGTTCTAGGCCTAAGGCACGCAATTCGCCCTCCACAAAAGCCGCGGTTTCATGTTCTTGAAAAGAGAGTTCGGGGTTTTCGTGAATATGGCGACGAACGCGAATCAACTCGGGCAAAAGCTCGACCGCGCGCTGTTTGATGTGATTCTTGATATCCATGTTGGAATTATTGCTACAAGTGAAGTACTTTGCAAATCTAATGGTTTCGTCATTAGGTTGTAACCATTACCCAGTCAATCCATGATCGTTCAAAGTTCCCTCGACCAATTGCTAAATGCCGTCTCTATCGAAGATGTGGTGGGCGATTATGTTTCGTTAAAACGCTCTGGCTCCCGCTACAAGGGTTGTTGTCCGTTCCACGACGAAAAAACACCCTCTTTTGTGGTGACGCCAACCATCGGGATTTACAAGTGTTTCGGGTGTCAGAAAGGCGGTAACGCCATCCAATTTCTGATGGATGTGGAGAATTTGAGCTTTGTTGAAGCCGCCAGAAACTTGGCCAAGCGCTACAGCGTGGATTTGATGGAGACCACCTCCGAAAACCAAGATGTTTACCAAGAGCAGCAGCGACAAAAGGAATCTTTGCAGGCGGCGGTGGACTATGCGCAACAGTTTTTTGTAGACCAATTATTTGATACCGATGAGGGGAAGTCGATTGGATTGCCCTACTTCAAAGAACGGGGCTTTACCGTTGATACCATCAAGAAATGGGGGTTGGGATACAGTCCCGAAAGTTGGGAGGCCTTGGCCTCTGCCGCCCATAAAAAAGGCTACAATCCAGAGGTGATGGTGAAGGCGGGGCTATTGAAGCTGCGCGACAATGGCACGCATTACGATTTGTTTCGATACCGTGTGATGTTCAGCATTCATGCGGTTACAGGAAAAGTGATCGGATTTGCTGGACGGAAGATGAGCTCCACGGACCCATCGCCCAAGTATGTGAATTCGCCCGAAACCGACCTGTACAAAAAGAGCGATGTGCTTTTCGGACTGTATCAGGCGAAAAATGCGATGAAAAAGCTCGACAAAGTGTACATGACCGAGGGGTATACCGATGTCATTACGCTGCATCAATCGGGCATAGAGAATGTGGTGGCGAGTTCTGGGACGGCGCTTACGCCCGGACAAATTAAATTGCTAAAGCGATTCACCAACAACGTTACGGTGGTGTATGATGGCGATATGGCGGGGATCAAGGCCTCTATTCGAGGAATTGATTTGCTGTTGCAAGAGGGCTTGAATGTGCGTGTGGTGCCGCTGCCAGAAGGACAGGATCCGGATTCGTATTGTCAAGCACTGGGGGGCGATGCCTTTCAGGATTATTTGAATGGCCATGAGGAAACCTTCATCTTTTTCAAGGCGAAGTTGCTCATCAGCGATACCCAAAATGATCCGCTGAGAAAATCAGACGCGGTCAGGGAAATATTAAAGAGTGTGGCATTGATTACCGATCCGTTGAAGCGATCGGCGTTGTCCCAGCAATTGGCGAGTATCTGCGATATTGACCAGGCGACCTTGTTGCAGGAATTGTCGGTGTTACTCAAAAATCAGCAGGCCAAGGAGCGACAGGATTTCGTCAAGGAAGTTTCGGCGGCCATTGATGCCTCGGGTGTGGCGTTCAACCCCGATGGGGAAGTGCACGAAATGGTGCGCCTTAACCTGTTGAATCACCGAGATCAAGAATTGGCGCTGTTTCGTTTGTTGCTGTTGTACGGCGAAGAAAAATTATCAGACGAGACCACCATCTTTGATTTTGTTTGGGGCGAATTGCAGTCGGATGCCAATTTATCGCTCGACGACGATTTGGCGAAAAAGCTGTCGTTGGAGGTGGAAACGCACGGCAGTTGGCCTGGGGCTCAGTATTTTATCCATCATTTGGATTCGGAAATTGCGGCTTGGGCAGCGGGGGTGTTGGCGGATGGACATACACTGAGTCCGGCATTTGCAGAGAATTACATTGATGTAACACAGGAATCGGAAGTGCCTCAAGACCAAGTGCTGAACATGTTCTTGCATTTGCGGAGAAAAAAGGTGGATGCGTTGATCGAGAATCACCTTTCGATGATGAAGGAGCCCGAAAATACGGAAGAGGATTTGAGCATGATGATGGAATTTCTGATTGAATTGAATGAAGTAAAACGTCAAATTGCAGAGAAATTGGGCAATTCTGTGAGTCGGATTTGAGGTTAAGTGATTGTTTACTAGTAATTTAAGTTTTTGGCACGCTGTTTGCATACTAGGCAGTATGTTCAAAAATAAAATAGCGATCCCAACCCTGGTGCTCTTGTTTTTGACTGTAGCAGCAGTTGGTAAGTCGGCATTCGGCACCGAAGTTGTTATACCGGTATCTGATATCAAACCTTCGGATACTTCAGTGGTTGTGGAAAAGGATTCTTTGTATTTCGATACATTGGCCTTGTCGCTCAAAAAAATCCCCACCGTACAGCATATGTACACAGTTGGGAAGAAGTCCATTGGAAAATGGGCTAAGTTGTTTATTGCAGTGAAGATTGTTGAGAGTGGTAATGATGGTGATAACAGTATTTATGCTCGTCGCGATTTCAATTTGACCGGAATGCGTCAGCCTAAGTCTAGAAAGACGTTGTCATTGGGTCGGACCAAATCAAACTACGCCACATTTGCAAATTGGTATGATTGTATGGTTGATTTTGGCATGTATTTAAATGGTATGGAAAGGGGTTTTAAGAAGAAATTCCATAAAACACCTTCAAACAGAGACATGGTATTGTATATGTTTGGCAAATACAATTGTCATCCAGTGTGGAGAGACAGGGTTTTGTATTCTCTGAAAAATTCAAAATTGAAATAGTAGTAGTTATTCATAGGTTAGTTATAGGGATGAGGCCCGGCGAAAGCCGGGCCTCATCTTTTTCTAATCCATGCCAAACTGAGCAAAAAGCCCGCCGCGAAACCCGCCGCACTCACCGCAAAAATACCCGGGTAATTCCACGTGAGTCCCTCAATGAAATGATTCGCCGTTAACCCACCCACAATAATCCCCAACTCCAAAAAGATAAATAGCATCGCCATCGCCCGGCCCCGATGCTCCGCATCGGCCGTGTCGCTGGCCCACGCAAACAAACTGGGTGCATTAAAACCCTGTCCAACACCATACAAAACCGCTGAAAGCCCAAACCATCCAAAACCCGGAATCGCACAATCTTGGCATCCCGTGGCCAACCGATGATCGACACAAGTGGCCAAATAATACAATATGGCCATGGAAATAACCTGGGAAAATGTGCCTATGGCGGTACTCCAGGCCCGACCGAGTAAATCACTCACCCTACCGCTCAGCAAGCGGAAAAGCAGAGAAACACCGATGTAAATGCTCAAAAACAATCCCTTGTTCTCATAGCCCAGGGCCAAGGTGAAATCCGACATCACCGTAAGGATTGATCCCAAAGAAATACACACCAACAGCATGATCACACTGGGTTTCCAGGCGGGCCAATAGAATAGTTGATGGATTGAAAACCTGAATTTTCGTTTCGCAGAAGCTACGCGGGTTTCGGGTAGTTGCATGAACATCAACCACGCCGTTGCTGCCAATGCCGCTGAGATGTAATACATCCAATTTATGCCCCAATGCAACGCTATCAACGCGCCAAGCGCATAACCCAACGTAGTGCCTAAGTTGTTGAACATGCCCTGCCAACCCATGGCGCGACCTCGATGCGATTCTTCCACCACGTCGGCCGTATAAGCCGTGAATCCAGTAGGGGTAAATCCCGTGGAAAAGCCATGAATCACGCGAACTGCCAAAAATCCCGCGACCGTGGTTACCCAAGGGTAAAAACATCCCGCCACAATGCAGAAAATACATCCCCCGATCATCGCCCAGCGACGTCCCCAGTTATCGGTGATCCAACCGCTGAAAGGTCGGGCAATCAATGCACTAAATGAAAATGCAGGAATGATCCATCCCACGTATTCACCACCTCCGCGCGCCCGCAATTCTGCCGCAAGCTCGGGTAATATCAAATTGAAGGATAAGAAAAAACTCATCGCCCCAACACACATGACCCAAAACGATCTGGGAAAACGGTAGGGGACGGTTTGACTTGCCATAAGGGAAGGGCGATGCGCGTTTGGCCCAGTAATTAGCGACTTCTGTATTTGGCGACCAAGGGCATCAATCGACCTTTGCCGAATGCTTTGGCACTTACGCGTAAAATGGGGGGCGCCTGGTATCGCTTGTATTCGCTGCCATTGACCAATCCCACCACTTTCTCAACCACCGCGGTTTCATAGCCCATGGTGATCAATTCCTCTATGCCTTTGCGCTCTTCGATGTAGTGTTTCAACAGCTCGTCCAACACATCGTAATCTGGCAGGGAGTCGGAATCCTTTTGTCCGGGACGCAACTCTGCCGATGGGGCTTTTTCAATGATGTTTCTCGGAATGATTTCGCCGTTTCTGTTGATGTATCTGGCCAATGCGTACACCTGATTTTTGTAGACATCGCCAATCACCGACAAGGCGCCACATAAATCGCCGTAGAGGGTGCTATAACCTACGCTCAGTTCAGATTTGTTGCTGGTATTCAACAAGATATAGCCCATTTTGTTGCTGATGGCCATCAACAATACGGCACGAGACCGGGCCTGCAGGTTTTCCTCTGCCAAATTGAATGGCTTGCCTTCAAATACGGGCGATAGGGTCTCCAAATATTGGTCGTAGATGTTTTTGATGGGCAGGGTGATGGCTTCGTTGCCCAAGTTTTTACTCAGTGTCTCGGCGTCGCTCACACTGTGGTCGGAGCTATACATCGATGGCATCAGCACTGGATGCACATTTTCTCCGCCCAATGCTGCGGATGCCAACGCTTGAACGACCGCGCTATCGATTCCCCCAGAGGAGCCCAAAAGCGCTTGGGTGAAGCCCATTTTTTGGAAATAATCACGGATTCCGAATACCAACGCTTTGTATAATTGCGCGGTATCATCGGTATCTAAGGGTACAGAATTTCCAACAGAGAATTTTCCATTGGCGAATTCCGCATAAACAACGGTTTCCTCGAAGCTAGGGGCTTGGATTACCACTTCGCCATTGCCATTGACCGCCCTGCTGGAGCCATCAAACAATAACTCTGTGTGAACACCCACTTGGTTGACGTACAAAACGGGCAAATCGAACCGCGCTGCTTGTCCGCCAAACACACGATTTCGCTGCGATTGCTTGCCAATATGAAACGGCGATGCCGATGGATTGATGATCAAATCAGCGCCGAGGTCTTTCAATGCCTGTCCGGGACTCACCGGGTATTCAAAATCGTTGTACACATCCCACAGGTCCTCACAAATGGCGATTCCGATGGTTACGCCTTTGTATTCAATGACTTGCGCGTTGGTTTCGGGTTGGAAATATCGGTGTTCGTTGAACACATCATAGGTTGGCAGCAAGGTTTTGGCAATGGTGTGTTGAATTTTTCCATTGTACATAAAACAGGCAGCGTTTTGCAACAATCGCCCTTTACCAGGATTTCGGATAACGCCTCCAATGATGGCAGCGATACCGTCACATGCCCTTGCCACTGCCTCTAAGGCATGTTCACATTTCTCTACAAAGGAAGGGTAATCAAGCAGGTCGTCGGGCATGTATCCACAAACAGCCAGCTCCGAAAATACCACCAAATCTACATTGTCTTGCTTGGCTTGAAACAAGACATCCGCCATTTTTGCTGTGTTCGACTCAAAATCGCCGATGGTAAAATTGAGTTGAGCCAGCGCGATTTTCAATCCCGACATGCTGGATTAGAAAAGGATGCCGGCAGACAATGCGATCATGTTTGAGCGACCTGATACGCGTTTGTCTTTGAAGAAATCGTTGATGCTGTTATCGAATCGCAAACCCGCAGTGAACATGGTGCTACCGGTGAGTTTGTACTCGATACCAGCGCCGATGATCAAGGGGAATCTCACCGTATTGATGTTGTCGATGAAGTCGTATTCCTTTTCACCCACAGCGCTGCCTGGGATTTGAACACCGGAGAACTGATAAACATCATTGTCTTCGTTATTGGGATCGTGGAAAGAAATTCCCTTGTTGGTAGGGTAGATGGGGTCAGCGTTCAACGTGGTGGTTGTTAACTTCTTTTTCATGGCGAACGATGGCGCTACACCAAATTGGAAGAAGTACTTCAAATTGCCAATTTCATCGGTCTTCATTTTAACGCTCAAAGGAATCTGCAAATACTGAATGTTGTATTTGAACTCGATGTTTCCTTGGTCGTATTTATAAACCGTGTCGCGCGTTCCACCTGTTGGGTTGGCGATGGTTACTGTGTTGCGCAATTCTGAGCTGCTCTTGGCTTGCACGGGAATGGTAGACACCGATAATTCTGTGCCCATCCAGTAGTTACCGCTCTTGAACATTGAAAAGTCAGCGGTAACACCGTAAGAAAATCCTAGGCCCAGTCCATTGTTCGACATCGAACCCTGTTGGATATTTACCCATGAAAAGTTGGGACTTACGCGTACGCCCATTTTTACGCTAGGGGCATCTTGTGCTTGCAATGAGGAAAACCCTGTGAAAAGCAACATAGCAGCAATGCCAAAAGAAGTGTTTCTTTGTAGTTTCATACGTTTTATGCAAAAAAACAACAATCGTTCCATACTCACTTACGGCATTTATCCCCTTTTGTTGGTGATTCTATTTTCTTGTACACAACAAAAGCAAGCCGAGCCAATAACCATGGCCTACAGCGACTTCGTAGCGGAGCTCGACGGACTCAGAACCAAGGGTTGTTCGGCGCAGGATATCGTTGAAATGCGCAAAAAACACGGCAGATTTTTCAACCTGTGGATGTACGAAGTGATGGATTTTGGTCGGTTCGGACCCATTTCCGACACGGCCCGTGCGCAGTACTTGCAATATTGGCTCATGCAGAATCAGCCGGTATTTGGGGTGGTGAAGGCGCATTACACACGCAATACCGATTGGAAACCCGCGCTGGAACAGGCCTGGGCCAATTTGCAGACGGCGATGCCCAACACCCCCAATGCCAAGATTTACAGTTATCTCTCGCAGTTTAGCAATTACAACACCTTTGTAGACACCACCATCGATCCCAAAACGGGTAAAACATCGGTGATTCTGGCTTTCAGTGAAGAAATGTTTCTGAACGATACGTTTCCGGCCTATGCGCTGCTGGAAATGCCGCCATTTTTCAATCGCTATAATGGGAGCGACCAAATCGCATCGCAATTGGTTTGGAACTACCTAAAGATGCACCACGAGCCCCGTCACATGCGCACAACGATGCTCGATGAAATGGTGTTTCAGGGAAAATTGTGGTATAGCGTATTGCAGTTGTTCCCCAAACGCAATCCATGGGAATTGTTGGGCTATGAAAAGGCCGAGTGGGAGTGGATGATGCGCGAAGAGGGACAAATTTGGAAGCACTACCTCGACAAGCAGTTGTTGTTTAGTACCAAATTCAACGATTACAAACGCTATTTCGCATTCGGAAACAAGACCTTTGGCGGTGGAGTGCCCGAAGACTGTCCGCCACTCATCGGCAATTTCATTGGCTTGCGCATCGCCCAGGCCTATGCCGAAAAGAACAAAGCGGGGTTGTTGCAACTCTGGCAGCCCACAAAATCGAATGTGTTCTTGCAAGCATCAACCTACAATCCAATCAAGTAAATTTGCCATCGAACATGAATCAGGCACTCAAAGCATACATGGATACCCGTTTGCGGGAAAATCAATTCATCCAATACATCGGATTGGAACTCACGCACATCGATTTGCACACGGCGAGTATGGAGCTCAACATTGAAGAGCACCACATGCAGCATACCGGATTTACCCATGGCGGCGTTACAGCGACAATTTGCGATGTAACCACTGGAATCGCGGCGTATACGGCGGTTTATAACGGCACCGAGGCGTCGAAAAACGTGGTAACCGTAGATTTGAAAGTGTCGTATGTGAATCCTTCTACTGCCCCAAAATTGCGGGCCGAGGCCAAGGTGACCAAGGCGGGCAAGCAGTTGATTTTCTGTGAAGGACAGGTCTATGATGTGTTCGCGAATGGCGATGAGAAGTTGGTTGCGACTTGCGTTAGCATCATGGCGGCCGTGGATATTCCGTTGAAGTCAACGGTTAAAAATAGCGATGTATGAGCACGAAATACAGAGACATTTTATACAATAATTATCACACCAACCAAAGTGGTAGGGCGTCTTTGACCGATGCCAAGTCGCTGTTTGAGCGGGAGAAAAAGCAGTTTGAGCGCGAGATATTGCCCAAGTTGACGGGGATGTCGAAAAGTGCGCGCATCTTCGATTTGGGCTGTGGTAGCGGTAGTTTGTTGATGGCTTTGAAGCAGGCGGGGTATACCCAGATTTCGGGGATGGATTTGAGTCAAGAACAGGTGGATATGGCCCATGGGATGGGGGTTTCTGAAGTGGTTTTGGGCGATGCGATGCAATTTTTGCGCGATGCCCAGCAGGGATTTGATGTGATTACGGGGATGGATATCATTGAGCATTTTACCAAGGATGAATTGGTTGAGTTGTTGCAATTGATCCAGTCGAAACTGAATCCCGGTGGCATGGCCATTTTCCGTACACCCAACATGGATGCTCCGGTGGCCAGCGCGTTCGCGCTGGGCGATTTTACCCATGAGAATTATTTGAATGCCAGTTCTGCCGAGCAGGTAATGCTATCTTGTGGGTTCCACTCGGTAAACGTCCTTCCAAGCACCATGCGCGTGCAGGGTGTTTTCAAAGAGATCGTGAGAAGGATAACCTATGATTGGATGGAGCTGTTTTGGAAGTTGCAGTTGTTTGCCACGGCAAGAAGCACCCGGAAGGTGTTGTTTACGCCGAATTTGATCATTGTGGGACAAAATAATACGAATCCATCGTCATGAGTAGAAAAATCGCATTGGTTACGGGAGCCAGCAGTGGTATTGGTTATGCTACGGCGTTGATGTTGGCGCGGTTGGGGTATGATTTGATTTTGTTGGCGCGACGTCAGGAGCGCCTCCAAGCGTTGCAACTGGCCTTGTCGGACAACCCTGAAACTGTCAATGCACAGGTGTATTTGGCTGCGGTGGATGTGCGTTCATTGGAAGAAATTGAATCGTTTTACAATGCCCTGCCATCGCCCTGGAAATCCATTGATTTGTTGGTGAACAATGCCGGACTGGCCAAGGGATTGTCGAAGTTTTACGAAGGCGACGTTGACCATTGGGAGCAGATGATTGACACCAATGTGAAGGGGTTGTTGTACATGAGTAGGACGGTAACGCCCGACATGATTGCGCGGGGTTCGGGACATATCATCAACATCGGATCGATTGCGGGGAAAGAGGTTTATGACAATGGGAATGTGTATTGCGGAACCAAATTCGCGGTGGATGCGATTACCAAGGGGATGCGGTTGGAACTTGCGGTGCACGGGTTGAAGGTGACGGGGATCCATCCGGGCGCGGTAGAAACAGAGTTTAGCGTGGTGCGATTTGATGGCGATGAAGAAAGAGCGCAAAAGGTGTATGAGGGGTTCGATAATCTGGTTGCAGAGGACATCGCCGAGGCCATTGAATTTGTGGTTACGCGGAAACCGCATGTGAACATCAACGATTTGGTAATTATGCCCCAGGCGCAAGCCGTGGCAGGGGTGATCATTCGTAAATAAGCATCATTATGAGTAACAAAAACAAGAACAAATCGGGGGTGGTTTACAGCACCAATCCTGATTATCAATACAATGAGTTCGACGGCGAGGAGCAGGACACTTTGCCTCCGGCGCAGCAGAAATTGTACGTTCGCAGGGAAGTGCGCAACGGCAAGCCGTGCGTGGTAATCAAAGAGTTTGTAGGTAGTTCAGACGACCTGAAATCGTTGGAAAAAGCCCTAAAATCGCATTGCGGGGTAGGCGGCAGTGCCAAAGATGGCGACATCATCATTCAGGGCGATTTGCATGCCAAGGTGAAGTCGTACTTGGAAGGCAAAGGGTACAAGACGAAGGGTTGATAGGAACGCTCCAACCTATTTCGACTTCAGCAATTCAGCGAATGTTTTCTTGAATTTTTCGACTTTTTCGCTCACCACGTACACGCAGTATTGGTTTTCTGGGTTGTTGGCGAAATAATCCTGATGGTAGTCTTCGGCAGGCCAGTAATTGTCTAACGGCAAAATTTCCGTAACCACTTTGCCATCGGCTGCCCAAAGTCCACTTTCTTCCACGGCTTGTTTGCTGGCCTTGGCGATTTGTGCTTGTGCCTCATTCATATAGTAAATGCCACTGCGGTACTGCGTGCCAATGTCGTTCCCCTGTCGGTTCAACGTTGTTGGGTTATGAATCCGCCAAAACACTTCCAAGATTTGTTGGTACGATGTGAGGGTGGGGTTGAAATAGATTTTGGCCACTTCTGCATGTCCGGTTCTGCCGCTGCAAACTTCTTTGTAGGTTGGGTTTTTGATCGCGCCGTTGGAATAGCCAGATTCTACATTGATGATGCCTGTCATTTGGCGATATACGGCGTCTAAGCACCAAAAGCATCCGCCAGCGAGTACACAGGAGTCGGTAGGTTGTTCAATTTCAGGATTCATGGTTTTGGGGGTATTGGGGTTTGAAGGTGTATTATTGGGTTTGGCTTTTTGCGATTGCATGGCGCCAGAATTGCAGGAAAACAAGCAAAGTAAGATAAGCAGACCGAGTTTGTTGGAAAGGGTTTTCAGGCAATGGCGGTTCATGGGTTGGGTGGTTTGATGTGTTAGCGGGCTCGGTGGAGTTGTGTGTTGAGGACCGAAACGCCCACACCCACCAATATTCCAGTAACAACGTCCGACGGATAATGTTTGCCGGCGGCGATTCTCAGGGCTGCCGTGGTCAGTGCAAGTCCGCCCGCAGTATAGGCCGTAGCTTTTCCCCAAGCGGGCATGTTGGATTGGTTCAAAGCCATCATCAATGCCGTGGTTGCCACCGATGCGGTAATTGAACTGTGTCCACTGAAAAAGCTGTAGTGATCGTCGCGTGAGTCAGAAACAAATCCTGCCGATTGTGTATACGGTCGGTTCCGTGCCGCCAATACCTTCACCGTTTGTGTGAGGTTGGCAGTGATCCACACATTCTGTAACCCTACTGCTATGTACTCCCTGCGCTGATTTGCTGGCAAAGCCCAAGTGATTGCTCCTGCTGCCAATGCTGTGCCCATCGCTAGGCCATCAGAGATTTTGGCTGTTTTTGGCTGCAAGCGATACTGCGCCAAACCGTCAAGTACTGGGACCTCCCACGTGCGCGCTGAACCACCCCAATGGTTGTGTTCGATGAGCAAATTGATGCCCGAATGCAAGGCCAATCCGCTTGTAATTGCAACATCCCGCTGCGGTTTTAATTGCAAATACTGTCCGCGCAAAGGCATCGCACAGCAGAAAATAATGCACATTTTAACAAGTGTCAAACCTACACCAGAGGCGGAACTCCTTGTGTTTAAGGCATTGTTTTTCAGGTGTTTGAATTTCATTGGGTGCGGCAAATGGTTAGAAAATTCTGTGCGTAAGTTCATTTACAAAGAAACCTGTGTTGAGGGCTGTAACCGCAAATACAATAAGTACCTTTGCAGTGCCAAAGTTATTTCATTTACAGCATGAATAATACCCAAATCATCGCGTCGATCAAAAATCACGCCCACACCGTTTTCGAAAATCTCACCACCGACGAACTGGTAGCAAAAGCCCTTGAAAGAAATGAGGGAAGAATCACCTCGCAAGGCGCACTCGCTGCCGATACCGGTGAATTTACTGGTAGAAGTCCGAAAGACAAATTCCTGGTAAATGATGCCCAAACCGCTGATTCAGCATGGTGGGGTGCCGTAAACCAACCTTTTGAAGAAGCCAAATTCGATGCGCTGCTGAACAAAGTGATGAAGCACATGGAAGGCAAAGACATCTTTGTACGTCACGCCTTCGCTTGCGCCGATCCAAAAAATCGTCTCAACATCCAAGTGGTGACCGAGAGTGCTTACCAGAACTTGTTCGCTAAGCACCTGTTTTTGCGTCCTTCAGCCGAAGAAATCGCTACCCAGCCCACCGAGTGGATCATTGTGGCATCGCCCTCGTTCCATGCAAACCCTGCCGAGGATGGTACCCGTCAGCACAACTTCACCATGGTGAGTGTAAGTCGTAAAATCATCTTGATTGGTGGTTCTGGCTACACCGGCGAAATCAAAAAAGGCATTTTCTCTGTATTAAACTATATCCTTCCCCATGAGCGCAACGTGTTGAGCATGCACTGTTCTGCCAACATCGGCGTGAATGGCGATACTGCCTTGTTCTTTGGATTGAGCGGTACCGGTAAAACTACCTTGAGCGCGGATCCTAACCGTAAGCTGATTGGCGACGATGAGCACGGTTGGTCAGACACTGGCGTTTTCAACTTCGAAGGTGGATGTTACGCCAAGTGTGTGAATTTGACTGAGGAGAAAGAGCCCCAAATCTGGCATGCCATCAAGCACGGTGCCTTGGTTGAAAACGTTCGCTTCTTTGAGGGTTCAGACGTGGTAAACTACGACGATATCTCTGTTACTGAGAATACCCGCGTGGCGTATCCTATCGACTATATCGATAACATTGCAGTGCCTTCAGTGGGCGATGCACCAAAAAATATCTTCTTCCTTACGGCCGATGCGTTTGGGGTGTTGCCACCGATTTCTAAGTTGAATCCCGGACAGGCGATGTACCAATTCATCAGTGGTTATACCGCCAAAGTAGCTGGTACTGAAGCGGGAGTTACTGAGCCACAGGCTACGTTCTCTTCTTGCTTTGGACAGGTGTTCTTGCCTTTGCATCCAACGGTGTATGCCAAAATGTTGGGTGAAAAGTTGAGCGCTAGCCCCGAAATTAACGTTTGGTTGGTGAATACTGGCTGGAGCGGTGGTGGATACGGCGTAGGAAGTCGCATGAAATTGTCGTACACCCGCGCCATGATTACCGCGGCATTGGAAGGCAAATTGACGGGCGAATTTACCGCACATCCCGTGTTTGGTATGATGATGCCAAATGCTTGCGAAGGCGTGCCTTCAGAGTTGTTGCATCCAAGAAATACTTGGGCCGACAAAGAAGCTTACGACAAGCAGTGTGAGAAGTTGGCGCATTTGTTCAACGAAAACTTCAAGAAGTTTGAGGACGGTGCATCAGACGAAATCAAACAAGCTGCGCCCAAAGTGAGCGCGGTTGGTTAATTTTTCATAACAATTACCTATTGAAAAGGCGTCCTGCGGGACGCCTTTTGTTTTTAATCTTCACTATCTTTGCGGAATGGCGCTCAGCAGTCACGAAATCAAAGCAAAGTTTTTGGCATTTTTTGCCTCCAAGCAACACACGTTTGTTCAGAGTTCACCCATCGTTGTGAAAGGGGATCCAACCCTGATGTTTACCAACGCGGGGATGAACCAATTCAAGGATTATTTCTTGGGTAATGCCGAGGCGCCCTACAAGCGTGTGGTAAATTCACAAAAATGCTTGCGTGTGAGCGGAAAACACAACGATTTGGAGGAGGTTGGACACGACCATTACCACCACACCATGTTTGAGATGTTGGGGAACTGGAGTTTTGGCGATTTCTTCAAGCAAGACGCCATTGCCTGGGCTTGGGAGTTGATGACCGAAGTATACGGTTTGCCCAAAGACCAATTGTATGTGACGGTTTTTGAAGGCGATGCAGCTGCCAATATTTCGTTTGACCAAGAGGCGCATGATCGTTGGGCCGAGTTCATTGATCCCAAGCGGATTTTGAAGGGCAACAAGAAAGACAATTTCTGGGAGATGGGTGATACAGGTCCTTGCGGACCGTGTTCCGAGATTCATTTCGACATGCGGTCGGCCGAGCAGCGCGAGGCCGTAGATGGCGCGACGTTGGTAAACCAAGACCATCCCGAAGTTATAGAAATTTGGAACCTTGTGTTTATGGAATTCAACCGCAAAGCCGATGGTTCATTGGAGCGATTGCCAGCCCAACACGTGGATACCGGCATGGGCTTCGAGCGATTGGTACGAGGCATCCAAGGGAAATCAAGCAACTACGATACCGATATTTTTCAATTCATCATCCAAAATACCGCCAAACTCTGTGGCAAAAACTATGGCGATGATGAAAAACAAGACATTGCCTTCCGTGTAATCGCCGATCACCTGCGTGCGGTGAGTTTGTGTATTGCAGACGGACAGCTACCATCCAATACCGGTGCGGGTTATGTGGTACGTCGCGTATTGCGCAGAGCCGTTCGCTATGGATATTCCTATTTGGGCTTCCAAGAATCGTTCTTTAACCAATTGGTGCCTGCCTTGGCTGATTATTTCGCCAGCAGTTTTCCTGAACTCAAAGCGCAAGAGAGTTTTGTGCAGCGCGTAATCCAAGAAGAAGAAAATTCATTCTTCCGCACCCTGAGTACGGGTATGGGTCGCTTGGGCGCCTTCATCGATCAGCACCCCAATGGAATCGTGGACGGAGCTACGGCCTTTGAATTGTACGATACCTTCGGTTTTCCGATCGATTTGACCGATTTGATTGCCCGCGAACGTGGATGTTCGGTGGATATGGATGGTTTTCAAACCGCCTTACAAGCACAAAAAGATCGCTCCAAAGCCGATGCCGCCAAACAAACGGGCGACTGGCATACCATCATGGCCGATAGTGAAGAGTCGTTCTGCGGCTATGATACCACCCAATCGGTGACGGAAATTAGCCGACATAGAACGATCGTGGCGAAAGGCAAAAACTTGTACCAGGTGGTCTTGGATATTTGTCCGTTTTATGCCGAAAGTGGCGGACAGGTGGGCGATTCGGGTCAGTTGGTAGGACAAGACGGTGAGGTGGTGCAGGTGTTAGACACACAAAAAGAGAACAAATTGCATGTATTGGTTTGCGACAAGCTGCCAAAGAACATGAATCAGGCATTTACAGCCCAGGTGGATGTGAATCGCAGGAATAGCATTAGCAGCAATCACAGTGCTACGCATTTAATGCACAGCGCTTTGCGTGAGGCCTTGGGTGCTCACGTGGCCCAAAAGGGTAGTTTGGTGAATGATACTGCGTTGCGTTTCGATTTTTCTCATTTCGGGAAGATGACCGACGAAGAAATCGCCCAGGTAGAAGTGAGGGTGAATGAAAAGATCCGCGAAGGCATCGCCCTGAAAGAACATCGCAACGTGCCCATCGCTGAGGCCCAGAAAATGGGTGCTACGGCCTTGTTTGGCGAGAAGTACGGGGAGTTTGTGCGTGTGATTGAGTTTGATGCCGATTATTCGATGGAATTGTGTGGTGGAACGCATGTGGCGAATACCTCGCAAATTGGCTTCTTCAAGATATTGGGAGAGTCGAGTGTGGCTGCCGGCGTGCGTAGAATTGAAGCGGTGACACAGCAATCGGCGTTGGACTACATCAACGGAGAGTTGGAGGCGTTGTCGCAGGTGAAAATCGCTTTGGGCAACCCCAAGGATGTGGTTTCTGCGGTGAACAAAGTATTGGAAGAAAACGCATCGATGCGCAAGCAGATGGAGCAGATGGAATTGCAGCAGGTGATGGGACTGAAGGCGGGTTTGATGGAAAAGGTGCAAACCGTTGGCGGCGTGCCCATGGTGATTGAGGAATTGACTTTGCCCAGTGCGGATGCCGCGAAACAGTTGTGTTTCCAATTGAAGCAATCACTGGGAAATCCGGTGGTGGTATTGGCTTATTTGGCTGATGAGAAGCCCGGTTTGGCCATCTATATCGACGATCAATGGGTTGCTGAAAAAGGATGGAATGCGTCGCAGATGATCCGCGAGTGCGCCAAAGAAATCCAAGGCGGCGGGGGCGGACAGCCATTCTTCGCTACGGCTGGGGGCAAGAACGCAGCGGGATTGTCGGCCGCGTTGGCCTCTGCTAAGTCGTTGTTGGGGGCTTAATAAACCCTTATCCGTGGAACAGCTTCACCACTTTCTTGGTTTCGAAGAAGGGTTGGTCGCTGTAGATATCGCCGATGGCGTGTAGTTTAATTTTTGTTTTTTGGGAGTATTCAATGACTTCATTGATTTCCTCGGCCAAGTCACCACCTTTGAGCAGGAAGAAGCGGGGTTTTCCACTCCAATGGTTCTCCATCCATTTCCAAAGTTCAATGGCGGGCGCAACGGCACGGGCCACGGCACCATCGAATTTCATGGGCAATTGCTCTGTGCGATGTTGAATGGCGGTCGCATTTTTGAGTCCGAGCGCTTCAATTACCGCTTGAACCACCGCGATTTTCTTGCCGATGCTGTCAACCAAGGTGAATTCTACGTTGGGGAACATGATGGCCAGCGGGATGCCGGGGAATCCGCCACCGGTGCCAATGTCGATGAAATGCTGTCCGGGTATGAACTCACACGTTTTCGCCAGGGCCAGGGAATGCAGCACGTGGTGCACGTAAAACATATCCATGTCTTTGCGGGAAATGACGTTCACGCGGGCATTATGGTCGGCATATAGCGGTCCCAGTTGGGTGATTTGCTCGCGCTGTTGGGGCGTGAGGTTGGGGAAATGTTCGAAGATGATTTCAGGTCCTACCATGTGATTTTCTTTGAGAAAAAGGCGTTGATGCCCACCAAAACGTACCAAAACGACTCAAAAAGATTGAATATCGGATACATGGCGATGGATTTATTCATGTGTAACAATCTACCTTTTTTATGGAAGATGATCCATTCGGGGGTGATTTTGATTAGGAGGGCGAGTGTGGGCCACAGCCAGTGCGATCCCAGGATATACCACAAGATGATTCCCAGCCAAAAGAAGAGTTGTGCTACGGGGAAGATGGCGAGGAGTTGTTTGGCTCCTGAGTGGTATGATTTTTCAACCCAGAGCTGTCGCTTTTTCTGTTTCCAATAGCCCTGCCAATTGCTGGGGGCATCGGAGTAGGTGAAGGCCTCGGGGTTTATGCAGAGTGCAGTATTTTGTGCGGTGGCGGCTTCTTGCACGAAGAG